>NZ_JAKUFX010000008.1:0-94094 GCF_022663635.1 Bacillus cereus group sp. BfR-BA-01356
AAGCTAGTAAGATCCCTGAAAGATGATCAGGTTGATAGGTTCGAGGTGGAAGCATGGTGACATGTGGAGCTGACGAATACTAATAGATCGAGGACTTAACCATATAATATGTAGCAATGTTATCTAGTTTTGAAAGAATATAAAAAACTTATTGACTTTCGAGGTCAAATGAGTTAAAATGATTCTTGTCTTAAATGAATACAGTCTGGTAATGATGGCAGAGAGGTCACACCCGTTCCCATACCGAATACGGAAGTTAAGCTCTCTAGCGCCGATGGTAGTTGGGACCTTGTCCCTGTGAGAGTAGGACGTTGCCAGGCAAAATGGAGGATTAGCTCAGCTGGGAGAGCACCTGCCTTACAAGCAGGGGGTCGGCGGTTCGATCCCGTCATCCTCCACCATATATGTCGGAGGGGTAGCGAAGTGGCTAAACGCGGCGGACTGTAAATCCGCTCCTTCGGGTTCGGCAGTTCGAATCTGCCCCCCTCCACCATTCTTAATTAATGGGCTATAGCCAAGCGGTAAGGCAACGGACTTTGACTCCGTCATGCGCTGGTTCGAATCCAGCTAGCCCAGCCATTAAGAGCCATTAGCTCAGTTGGTAGAGCATCTGACTTTTAATCAGAGGGTCGAAGGTTCGAGTCCTTCATGGCTCACCATTTTAATGAAATATGCGGGTGTGGCGGAATTGGCAGACGCACTAGACTTAGGATCTAGCGCCTTTGGCGTGGGGGTTCGACTCCCTTCACCCGCACTTTTAATAAAATAACTCATACATGTCTTGCGGAAGTAGTTCAGTGGTAGAATACAACCTTGCCAAGGTTGGGGTCGCGGGTTCGAATCCCGTCTTCCGCTCCAATTTTCAATATGACATGCCGGGGTGGCGGAACAGGCAGACGCACAGGACTTAAAATCCTGCGGTGGGTGACCACCGTGCGGGTTCGACCCCCGCCCTCGGCACCATATGCGCCCGTAGCTCAATTGGATAGAGCGTTTGACTACGGATCAAGAGGTTAGGGGTTCGACTCCTCTCGGGCGCGCTTTTATTAACGGGAAGTGGCTCAGCTTGGTAGAGCACCTGGTTTGGGACCAGGGGGTCGCAGGTTCAAATCCTGTCTTCCCGATATTCCCAAAAAACATGGGGCCTTAGCTCAGCTGGGAGAGCACCTGCCTTGCACGCAGGAGGTCAGCGGTTCGATCCCGCTAGGCTCCACTTTATTTAATATATGTCTTGGAGGTATACCCAAGTTCGGCTGAAGGGATCGGTCTTGAAAACCGACAGGCGGCGAGAGTCGCGCGGGGGTTCGAATCCCTCTACCTCCTCCATTTTTTAAAACTTTATATTGTCGCGGGGTGGAGCAGCACGGTAGCTCGTCGGGCTCATAACCCGAAGGTCGCAGGTTCAAATCCTGTCCCCGCAACCAAATGGTCCCGTGGTGTAGTGGTTAACATGCCTGCCTGTCACGCAGGAGATCGCCGGTTCGACCCCGGTCGGGACCGCCATTTATGTTGGCTCGGTAGCTCAGTCGGTAGAGCAGAGGACTGAAAATCCTCGTGTCGGCGGTTCGATTCCGTCCCGAGCCACCATTTTTTTATGCCGGCTTAGCTCAATTGGTAGAGCAACTGACTTGTAATCAGTAGGTTGGGGGTTCAAGTCCTCTAGCCGGCATCATTTAGGGGCATAGTTTAAAGGTAGAACTGAGGTCTCCAAAACCTCCAGTGTGGGTTCGATTCCTACTGCCCCTGTAAAGTATATGGGCCTATAGCTCAGCTGGTTAGAGCGCACGCCTGATAAGCGTGAGGTCGATGGTTCGAGTCCATTTAGGCCCACCATATATTATTCCGCAGTAGCTCAGTGGTAGAGCTATCGGCTGTTAACCGATCGGTCGTAGGTTCGAGTCCTACCTGCGGAGCCATGGCCCGTTGGTCAAGTGGTTAAGACACCGCCCTTTCACGGCGGTAACACGGGTTCGAATCCCGTACGGGTCATACAAAAAGAGTCAGCATTATGCTGGCTCTTTTTTATTTTGTTAATCCTTTTTATTACGTTACTTTCCAGAAATAAATAAAGGAATTTTGGAAAAGCTATGGTATGTATAAAAAGGAGGAAATCATAATGACACGAGTGAGAGACTTAATGAGTACCCATATTGTACATTGTACACCGCTAGACAATGTATATGAGGCAGCTGTAAAAATGAAGGAAGAATCGGTTGGATTAATTCCTGTTGTTGAAAATGAGCAAGTTGTTGGGCTTGTTACTGATCGTGATTTAGTCGTTCGAGGGATTGCTGAAAAACATCCTGGATCTAATAAGATTACAAATGTAATGACAACAAATATTATCTCAGTTTCTCCAAATGATTCTATTGAAAAAGCTACAGAGCTAATGGCACAGCATCAAATTAGACGATTACCAGTAGTTGATAGTGGTCAACTTATTGGCATGTTAGCACTAGGAGATTTAGCTATAAGGGAATCAGCAGATGATCAAGCTGGATTTGCCTTGAGCGAAATCTCAGAGCGTACAGAGTAAATTTAAACTTTCATTAACCGAGAGTTTAATGGTCACTCATAAAGAGCTAAATTATATATAAATTTCAGATACATTATTCTAGTATATATGGATTAAACTAATATGTTAGCGTGATGTATCTGAGACATTATATAATAAGTATGTGGTTAATAATTTCGACATTTTTTTAAAATTTGTTATTCTTAATTTTTAATAAGAGAAAAGATGATATACTGATAGATATAAGTATTATGAGAGATTTTGAATATAACAATATTAATTTTTAGTGGTGCGATAATAAATTAATATTTCCTACATAGATGAAAAGGGAAGGGGAATTATATGAAGGCTGTACAGGGCGACCCAAATTGGAATTTGGTTACAGATACATATATAGAACCAAATAATTTCGCTGAATTATTTTCTTTGCTTGTACCTTGTCACCCAAAAGGTGAGGGGAAAGAACGAACTATATTAGTATGGAAAGAGAAAGAATTTTATAAAGAAGAAAATTTAGCGGCATTTATCGTATATGGCATGAATAAAGCAAAGAAATTACCGCAGTTTCATAAAGATGAAATTCCAACTTTAGTGCGTATTCTTCGCTTATGCCAAGAGATTGGTTGGTATGAAGAGGCAAATGATTTTATGATAGCGCAAGGATTAGCTGAGTTTGTTCATACTTCATTGGAATATGAAACATGGGATCTTTTGACGCAATCAGTTGCTTTAAATTATTTAATTATTAAATATCGTATAGGTGAATTGACAGATAGGGATATTGAAATTTGGGATAGAGTTAAATTTAATGAGAAGTGTATAACCGATTGTAAACATTTATTATCTCATAAAGAAGTATTGGAATTTACATTCTTTTATATGTGCAAGAGAGCGAAATCATTATCAAAAGAGCAATTAAATAGTGATATGATGAGTTTAGCAATGTATTGTAATACTTTTGTATATGATTTGTATACACATGATTTATTACGGAAATATCGTAAGTGTACAGATTTCCTATCATATTATGGACCTAGTCAGGCAGTTTTAGCATGTCAAAGAGCTGTATTATCTCAAATTTCCGATCGCTTAGACCCATTAAAGACAACGCATGTAGATGATTATTTATATGTGATGAAAGAAATGATGGAGCATATGACGATAGGAGTAATGGATCGATATGGTCATTTTATTGGAAAGCTACTATCTTATGTGCCATTTTTCGAAATGATACAAGTTCCACAGCATGCATATTATTGTGAAGAATTACTGTATATTTGTAAGGGCATTGAATATAAAGAAGAAACACTACGCAATTATATATTTATACAATTACATGATTGTTTACCATCATTCTTTAGGCTATTTCTTAAAAATAAGCGTTACGCAACGATTCATGATATTCTTTTCTATTGGTGCGATGACGAACAACGAATGAGCTTAGAGAAAAAATATAATCTGAGCTTTATTTATGAAAAATATGCTTGTGGATAAACAATATTTTCGATATGAAAAATTAATATAAATTAAAAAGGATCTCCAGTTTATGTGAGATCCTTTTTTGTTAGTAAAACAAGGAGAAAGTGATTAAGATAAGAAACAACATTCCATATAGGAGAAGTTGTGCAGTATAACTTCCTTGTATACCAAAAAAAGTATTGGCTTTCTTATACAAATTCAATATGTATTTTATTGGAGTATCTTTGAAAGATTGGTACACAGTGTCGCCTCTTTCTAAGCTTCTTGTTTTTGTTTTTGGTTATAAGGGACATTAATATATCTAGCTACAAATAATAAAACAGCCATAAAGAATACTGGAAATACAGTAGATAAATAAAAGCCATTACTAATTATATTTGTTATGAGAGCACTCAAAAGAAAAATAGCATTATAAATATGGGCAATTTTTTGTTTTAGTTGCACTTGAAATGATTCCATCATAATTTCTAATGCAACAAAAGCAATAATAATAGATAAAAATACAATATTTGTATTGTAAATGATTAAACAACAGATTAAACCTAAAAAGGCTACGTATTCAATTATAAGAGGTATATTGCGTGGCATACAATTTACCTAACTAAATATGGCAGTGGATTTACTGCATTTGTTTTTTCAAAATTCCATTCTCCATTATGTAATTCAAAATGAAGATGTTGCCCGTATGAATGACCTGTGTTTCCCATATGACCTATTAATTGTCCAGTTTGTACTTGATCACCAGCTTGTACAGTGCGATCCTTCATATGAGCATAAACAGTTGTATATAATTTCCCATTGATTTGATGCGCAATGAAAACAACATTGCCATAGCTAGCTGAATAATAAGATTTCACAACTTTACCTGCAGCAGCAGCTTGGATAGAGACGTTTCCTGGAGCGGCAATATCTATACCATAATGCATTTGTTCCCAGCGTATATCAAAGGTTGAGCTAATTCTTCCTTGAGCGGGGAATTTGAAAGCAGCTGGAATTGATGAAGGCTGATCTGTTTTAGCTTGTGGTTGATTTTGTACTACATAGTGTTTTGCTACATATCCGTATCCTGTGCCAAAACGAATTTTATACCAAGTACCTACAGTTTCTACTACTTGTACTTGTGTACCGTTTTGTAATGAACCGAGTAGAGCGCTACTTGTACTAGCGGTGCTACGTACATTTAGATTAGGTGTTGCAACAGTATATTTTGTATTATTTTGAACGGTGATTCCTTTTACTAAGGGTTGTGAACCATTAGAGATGAATGCTTTTTGTACGTAACCTGTTTGGCCATTATGTGATATTTTATACCATTCGCCTTGATCTTCTTGAACGCTAATAAACTTACCATTTGGTAATACATCTAAAATGGAAGATTCTAAATTAGGTTCAGAGCGAACGTTTAATGCATTAGCATTAACGATGTATTGATCATTAGATTGAAGTTTGTTTTTTAGTAAAATAGCATCTTTTTGTACATAACCTACTTTATTATGAACAGATACTTTATACCAACCATTAGTTGTTTCAAGGATGTTCACTTTTGTATTAAAGCGAATTGTATCAATTGATGTGCTTTTTACGTTATCTTCTGTATGTAATGCTACTTGATCGACTTTGACATACCCAGTTTTAATATTAGATAATTGTTCAGCGTTTGCTTTTTGTACATTTGTTTCACCCATAGAAGGAAGTAAAGAAGCAATCGCTACAGTAGTTGCTGTTAAAGCAGTAGCTTTCATATTCATGGAATAGAGACCTCCTCTAGTTGTATAGTTGTATAGTTGTAATTTTATTATAGTATAAAGATATAATATAGTGGGGGTATTCACATAAATGTAATATGAAATCAATATAAAAATAAATTTTTTGAAGATAATGATTCCTTTTTATACAATTAATCAGGGTTTTATTTTCTAAAATAGAATGTATGTATTGTATAATTTTGATATTATGTTGATAATTAAGAAAATTAAAAAAGTTGATGATGTCTTATTAGGGTGTTATACTGACAGTGATAATTTTATAGTTTGCTAGGAGAGCTGGTGTTGCCAGCTGAGAGTAGGCCGTAAGCCTTTGATCCTTTTTATTACCTGATCTAGATTATGCTAGCGTAGGGAAGCAATTCGGACACTAACAATGAGTCCCCGTTTCTTTGCGTATAGAAACGGGGCTTTTTTATTTGAAAATTTCATATTGAAACCACTAGGGGTGCTTGACTTGCTGAGAGAGGAATAATCCTTAACCCTTACAACACCTGATCTAGGTAATACTAGCGAAGGGAAGTGGAACATCGAATAAATGTATAACTTTATTTGCTGTAACCACTTCTTATATATAGAAGTGGTTTTTTATTTAGATACATATATTGAAAGGGGATAGAGAAATGAAATTTTGCTATAGATTATTAGAAACTGTGCAACCGGTATGGGAGATGAGTCATAATCATCCGTTTGTAGTGGGTATGGGAGATGGCACGTTAGAAAAAGATAAATTCCAGTATTATATTATTCAAGATTATTTATATCTGCTAGATTATGCAAAGTTATATGCGATTGGTGTTGTAAAAGCAACGAATCCACAAGTAATGGGAAAGTTCGCTGAACAAATTGATGGAATATTAAATGGCGAAATGACAATCCATAAACAATATGCAAAAAGACTTGGAATTTCTATAGAGGAGATAGAGTCTGCGAAACCATCTGCTAAAAATTTAGCTTATACAAATTACATGATGTCTGTATCTCAAAATGGCACACTTGCGGAATTAATAGCAGCGCTTCTTCCATGTATGTGGAGCTATTGGGAAATTGGAAAGCGTTTAAATGATATTCCTGGAGCAAGAGATCATGAGTTTTTTGGTGAGTGGATTCAAGGATATAGTTCGGAAGAATACGGTAATCTTTGTATTTGGTTAATAGATTTATTAAATGAAATGGCAGTTGGAAAGTCTGAGAAAGAACTAGAAAGATTAGAGGAGATTTTCTTAAATTCCAGTCGATTTGAATATTTATTCTGGGATATGTCCTATCGTAAGGAGATGTGGGGATTTGAGGAGCAAGAACATACTACAGTTTCATAATGTTTCTTTTCATTACGATGAGAAACCAATCATCCATGAATTAAATGCTTCTATACATGAGAAAGAGTTTGTCAGTATTATCGGACCGAGTGGATGTGGGAAAAGTACTTTATTTCGCCTTATTACAGGTCTAGAAAAGGTAAGTATTGGACAGATAGAACTGACAGAAACAAAGCACCATCCTGTAGGATATATGCCGCAAAAAGATATGCTTTTGCCGTGGAGAACAATTATTGAGAATGCTGCCCTGCCGTTAGAGTGCCAAGGTGTACAGAAGAAAGAAGCAGAAGTAAAGGCAAAGGAACTGTTACATAAATTTGGTTTGCAAGGGTATGAGAAAAAATATCCGAAAGATTTATCTGGTGGTATGAGACAACGTGTATCTTTTATTCGAACTTTATTAACAGGCGGGGAGATATTGCTGTTAGATGAACCATTTAGTGCGTTGGATGCTTTAACGAAGACCTCTTTGCAAGAATGGTTGTTTGAACAATGGCAAGAGTGGGAAAAAACAATTTTATTCATTACTCATGATGTTGAAGAAGCGTTATTTCTTTCAAACCGAGTTTTAGTAGTGGAACAGCAGCCGATAATGACTTTGACTGAGCGGACTGTACCGCTTGATCATAACAGAACACGAAAAGATTTATATAAACCGGAAGTATTAGCGTTGAAAGATGAGCTTCTTAGTATGTTACAAAGGCAGGTACTTGTGTGATGAACCGATTGAAAGAATTAGTTCCTGCTATTACACTTTCTAGTATTTTACTAGCTGTGTGGGAAATAGGAGCAAGAATTGTAGATGAGATGTACATTTTACCGTCACCTTCTGCGATTTTAATGAAGATATGGAAACTAAAAGACATATTATTTACAGTTCATTTACCTGCAACGTTATACGTCGTTTTAATAGGTGTTGTTATCTCTATCGTATTAGGTGTAGGGCTAGCGATGTTAATGAATGCGAGTACATGGATGGAGAGAGCATTTTATCCATTATTAGTTGCTTCACAAACGATTCCGATTACTGCGCTTGCTCCGCTATTTGTTTTATGGTTTGGATATACAATTTGGAGTAAGGTTGTTGTCACAGTTTTAATTACGTTTTTCCCAATTGCGGTCAATACGTATGATGGACTGCGTAGTACGAAAAAAGAATGGGAGGAGCTCTTAGTTACATATGGAGCAACAAAAAGAGATATTTTTCTTAAATTAAAGTTGCCGTCTGCTCTTCCTTATTTTTTCTCAGCTTTAAAAATTGCAGTTCCGCTTAGTGTTATCGGAGCAGCAATTGGAGAATGGCTCGGTGCACAAGCTGGGCTTGGATATTTCAGTAAGAGAATGATGACGCAGTTAGATGGAGCTGGCGTATTTGCACCTATTGTATTGTTATCATTATTAGCTATTTTCTTCGTCGTAATTATTTCCATATTAGAAAAGAAATTCATTAGTTGGAGGAAGCATTCATGAAATTTTTAAAGCGCATCTTTGTGTTTACATTATTAATTGCAATAATTGCAGGATGTTCGAGTAATTCAGCATCAGACAAAAGTAAAAAAGAGAAAGAAATAACAGTCATGTTAGATTGGTATCCAAATGCGGTACATAGCTTTATCTATGCAGCAATTGAAAAAGGATACTTTAAAGAAGAAGGTGTAAAGGTAAATATTAAATTCCCTTCTAATCCGACTGATCCATTAACGCTGGCAGCAGCAGGGAAGGTGACAGTGGGCTTGTATTATCAGCCAGATGTTGTTATGGCGAGAGCGAATGAGCAAATTCCAGTGAAATCAATTGGGGCTGTCGTACGTTCACCATTAAATCATGTTGTATCACTGAAATCAGCGGGCATTCAATCACCGAAAGATTTAGAAGGAAAAACAGTAGGATACTCTGGAACACCATTAAGTGAGATGTATTTAAAAACGATGGTAAAAGAAGCTGGTGGTAATCCTGATACAGTGAAAGTAGTAGATGTTGGCTTTGATTTAGTACCAGCATTAATTACGAAGAAAGTAGATGCGGTAACAGGGGCATACATTAACCATGAAGTACCTGTTATGCGTCATGAAGGCCATGAACCAGCGTACTTTAATCCAGCTGATTACGGAGTACCAAACTATCATGAGCTTGTGTTTGTAACAGGTGATAAAACGTTGAAAAAAGATAAAGAGGCGTTGCAAGCTTTCTTACGTGGTACGAAAAAAGGCTATGATTTCATGAAGAAAAACCCAGATGAAGCATTGAATATTTTATTAAACCATCAAGAAAAAGAAAACTTCCCACTTGTGCCAGAAGTTGAAAAGGAAAGTATGAAAATTTTATTAGAGAAGATGGAAACGAAAGATGAGCCATTCTTATCAGATTCAAAAGAATCTTGGGAGAAACAAAATAAGTGGCTGAAGGACAAAGGAATGACGAAAGAAACCGTCCCAGCCGATGAATTATTCGAAAATATTTTAAAGTAGGCGAATGAATATGAAAAATGAGCTCCACGTAATCTCAAATGGCCATATGCCATTCGAAGAGTTAGTGAATGTAGCGATGCAAATTGAGAGTGAGATTGATTATTTGCATATTCGTGAGCGTGAGAAGAGTACGAAGGAATTATATGAAGGTGTGGAAAGTCTATTAATGGAGGGCTTTCCGGCTTCTAAAATTGTCATAAACGATCGAATTGATATTGCAATTTTATTAAATATTCCTCGTGTTCAACTAGGATATCGAAGTACAGATGTAAAGTCAGTGAAAGAAAAGTTTTCGTATTTGCATGTCGGTTATTCTGTGCATTCGCTAGATGAAGCAATAGTAGCTTTTAAAAATGGAGCGGATTCACTCGTTTATGGCCATGTATTTCCGACAGATTGTAAAAAAGGTGTGCCAGCGAGAGGGCTTGAAGAAATTTCAGACATTGCAAGGTGTTTATCTATACCGATTACAGCAATTGGAGGAATTACCCCAGAAAACACAGTGGATGTTCTTACTAACGGTGTAAGCGGTATAGCAGTTATGTCTGGAATTGTAAGTAGTAGTAACCCGTATAGCAAAGCGAAATCTTATAAGGAATCAATAAGAAAGTGGGCGGAAAAACATGTGTGAGAAGTATGATGTAGCGATTATTGGTGGTGGTGTAATTGGTAGTTCAGTTGCACATTTTCTAGCAGAAAGAGGACATAAAGTAGCGATTGTGGAGAAGCAAAGTATTGCATCGGAAGCTTCAAAAGCAGCAGCTGGTTTACTTGGTGTTCAGGCAGAATGGGATGCGTATGATCCGCTATTTGAACTTGCTAGAGAAAGCCGAGCTATATTTCCACAACTTGCAGCAGTTTTACGTGAAAAGACGGGTGTTGATATTGGATATGAAGAAAAAGGAATTTATCGTATTGCTCAAAATGAAGATGAGAAGGAAAGAATTCTTCACATTATGGATTGGCAGCAGAAAACAGGTGAAGATTCTTATTTTCTAACGGGAGACCATGTGCGGGAAAAAGAGCCATATCTATCCGAATCTATTATAGGAGCAGTATATTATCCGAAAGACGGTCATGTTATTGCACCAGAGCTTACGAAAGCATTCGCACATTCTGCAGCGATTTCCGGTGCTGATATATATGAACAGACAGAAGTATTTGATATCCGTATTGAAAATAATAAAGTGACTGGAGTTATTACAAGTGAAGGTATTGTCACATGTGAGAAAGTCGTTATTGCAGGAGGTTCATGGAGCACGAAGTTACTCAGTTATTTTCACCGCGATTGGGGTACATATCCAGTTAAAGGAGAAGTGGTTGCGGTAAGAAGTAGAAAACAACTTTTAAAAGCACCTATTTTTCAAAAAAGATTTTACATTACTCCAAAGCGCGGTGGACGTTACGTAATTGGGGCAACAATGAAGCCACATACGTTCAATAAAACTGTGCAGCCAGAAAGTATAACTTCTATATTAGAGCGTGCTTATACAATATTGCCAGCTTTAAAAGAAGCAGAATGGGAAAGCACGTGGGCAGGATTAAGACCACAATCGAATCATGAAGCTCCTTATATGGGAGAGCATGAAGAAATAAAAGGTTTATATGCTTGCACGGGCCATTATCGAAACGGTATTTTATTAAGTCCTATTTCTGGCCAATATATGGCTGATTTAATAGAAGGAAAGCAAGAGAATCATTTGCTAGATTCATTGCTTTCTAGAAGAGTTTAGAAAGGGGATGGAAGTTTGAATTTAAAAATTAATGGTAACCAAATTGAAGTGCCAGCGAGTGTAAAAACAGTAGCTGAGCTACTTACACATTTAGAGCTAGATAACAGAATTGTTGTAGTAGAGCGTAATAAAGATATTTTACAAAAAGATGATCATACAGATACATCTGTTTTTGATGGAGACCAAATTGAGATTGTAACTTTCGTAGGAGGCGGTTGATTATGTTAAACATTGGACCATTTTCATTTCATTCTAGACTTTTATTAGGAACAGGTAAATTCCCTGATTTTGACGTACAGCAAAAGGCAATTGACGTTTCTGAAGCTGAAATTTTAACGTTTGCAGTACGTCGTATGGATATCTTTGATGCAAAGCAACCTAATTTATTAGAGAAACTTGATGTGAAAAAATATACGTTATTACCAAATACAGCAGGAGCAAAAAACGCTGAAGAGGCTGTTCGTATTGCAAAATTAGCAAAAGCTTCTGGGCTTTGTGACATGATAAAGGTAGAAGTTATTGGTGATGATAGAACGTTATTACCTGATCCGGTAGAAACATTAAAGGCATCTGAAATGTTACTGGAAGAAGGATTTATCGTACTTCCGTATACATCTGATGATGTTGTATTAGCACGTAAATTACAAGAGCTTGGCGTGCATGCGATTATGCCAGGAGCATCTCCAATCGGATCAGGACTTGGTATTGTAAATCCATTAAATTTGAGCTTCATTATTGAACAAGCGACAGTACCAGTTATCGTTGATGCCGGTATTGGTAGCCCAGCTGATGCGGCATTTGCAATGGAATTAGGAGCAGATGGCGTGTTATTAAATACAGCTGTATCAGGAGCAAAAGATCCTATTAAAATGGCACAAGCAATGAAATTAAGTATTGAAGCAGGCCGTTTAGGATTTGAAGCAGGTCGCATTGCACGTAAGCGTTGTGCAACTGCAAGTAGTCCTTTAGAAGGAATGAGCGTAGTTGAATAATCGATATTCTCGCCAAGAACTATTTTCTCCAATTGGAGAAGAAGGACAGCAAAAGATAAGAGAAAAGCATGTGCTTATTATCGGTGCAGGTGCATTAGGTAGTGCAAATGCAGAGATGTTTGTAAGAGCAGGTGTTGGCAAGATAACAATTGTTGACCGTGATTATGTAGATTGGAGTAATTTACAAAGACAACAATTGTATGCAGAGAGCGACGTAAAGAATAATCTTCCAAAAGCTATAGCGGCTAAAAAACGTTTAGAAGAGATTAATAGTGATGTAACAATAGAAGCTCTCGTTCAAGATGTAACAGCTGAAGAGCTAGAAGAACTTGTTATAAATGTTGATGTAATTATTGATGCGACTGATAATTTCGAAACGCGCTTTATTGTAAATGATATATCACAAAAATATTCTATTCCATGGATTTACGGTGCATGTGTAGGTAGTTACGGTCTTTCTTACACAATCCTTCCTAGTAAAACACCATGTTTATCATGTTTATTACAGTCGATTCCGCTTGGCGGGGCAACATGTGATACAGCGGGTATTATATCACCTGCTGTATCTCTTGTCGTTTCTCATCAAGTAACAGAAGCTCTTAAACTGTTAGTAGAAGATTACGAATCACTTCGAGATGGGCTTGTATCGTTTGATATGTGGAAGAATGAGTATTCATGTATGAATGTGCAAAAACTTCGCCAGCATAATTGTCCTTCATGCGGAGAGAATGCATTATATCCGTATTTAAATAAAGAAAACACATCAAAAACAGCAGTTTTATGCGGGCGAAATACAGTTCAAATTAGACCACCTCATAAAGATGAAATGAATTTTGAACAATATAAAGAGTTGTTGGAAGGTCGTGTAAATGATTTAAATATAAATCCATATTTACTATCATTTTCTGTTGAAGACAAGAGGTTAGTAGCCTTTAAAGATGGCCGTGTGCTCGTACATGGAACGAAAGGTATAAGCGAAGCAAAAACGATTTATCATCGCTATTTTGGATAGAAAAGGATGAGTGGGATGAAAGTGAATAAAGCTTTAACAATTGCAGGGTCTGATAGCGGCGGCGGTGCTGGAATTCAGGCAGATTTAAAAACATTCCAAGAGCTTGGTGTATACGGAATGACGGCTATTACGGCAATTACTGCTCAAAACACGCTTGGCGTTCAAGGGGTATATCCTGTTCCATTAGAAGGTATTACAGAACAGCTGAATTCAATTGGTACGGATGTAACACCAGATGCAGTGAAACTAGGAATGTTATTTAGTAGTGAAATAATTCAAATTGTTGCAGAACAAATTAAAAAGTTTGGCTGGAATAATATTGTGCTAGATCCCGTTATGATTGCAAAAGGCGGTGCATCATTATTACAGCAAGAAGCAGTTCAAGCATTAAAAGAATATTTATTACCAGTAGCAACTGTTATAACACCGAATGTCCCAGAAGCAGAAGTGTTAACTGGGATGGAGATTCATAATGTTGAAGATAGTAAGGAAGCTGCAAAAATATTGCATGAATTAGGTGCTAAATATGTGCTTATGAAGGGCGGACATGCAGAATATCAAGGGAATGAAGTAATTGATTTCCTCTTTGATGGAGAAAAATTTATTGAGTTTAGAAGCGAGCGAATTCCTTCAAAGCAAACGCATGGAAGTGGGTGTACATTTGCTTCAGCGGTTACAGCAGGACTTGCGAAAGGATACTCAATTGAAGATGCTGTTCAAGAAGCAAAACGATTTATTAGTATAGCAATTGAAGAGCCATTGAATATTGGTAGTGGTCATGGACCGACGAATCATTTTGCGTATAAAGTGAATAGAACGCGTGTATAGATAAGTGAAAAGCCAGTTTTATAACTGGCTTTTTTTCTGTTTACTTTTTCAAAATACAGGAGTAATATATCAGCCAGAATACATTTTTTTGTAAACGCTGAGTCCAATTATATGGAGCGGAGGAACCAATTTGTGCAGTGTCACTAGGGGTGAATCTTTCAAGTTTGAAAGTAGGGCTACTCTCAAAGTCCGAATCCGACAGCTAACTTCGTAAGCGTCTTGAGAGAGGACGGTGCCATGATGGATACATCACTTCATCGATCTGATTAGTATAGGGGAATATCAATCTATGTTTGATTTCTTTTATACTAAGGAGGATGAGGTACATGGAACTAACACTTATTTGTGTTGGAGAAGAAAGTAAGGTAAATAGTTTAAGAGATTTAGTATCATTTCAACATGAGTTAATTATTTTTACAGCAAATGAAGAGATAGCGGCTGAAGTTAGGAATTGTGGGTTTGATTGGACTTATAGCTGCAGTAAGGAGCAGGACTTTACTAGTATTTGTGAGTGTATTAAGAAGGTGATTTTACTAGGGGATGAGCTTCCAATCGTTAGTTTTTTCACAGAACACATTCGCTTTTCTTTTCAAGCACCTATTACTGTTGTTACAAGGAATAAACGATATCCAGCGAGGCTCTATGAAACAATTGGAGCTAAGTTTGTCGTGTTTACAAATTGTGATAATATTTCTTTTTTATTTTTTGAATAGGGCGGGGGAAGAAATGATGAAGGTACTATTACTTGGAGATATAGCAAATCGTTGGGCAGTATCGGTAGAGCGAGTTCAAGAATTGGTTCAGATCGATCCCCTTTTTCCAGGGCCGTATATTATATTACCATCAAAAGATGCTTTGTATTTAGAGGTAGATATTACCGAGTATGAGCAGCTACATGCAGAATTGACACAAGTTTATATTCGCGGGAGAAATTTACGTGCATTTTTACGAGGAGAATAAAGGTTGAATAAAAAAGAGCGAATGCTGAGTGCAACAAGCTATGCACTTCATGTCATTCGCTCTTTTTATTTCATATTTAAAAGGTCATTTTTAAGAAAAGAGAAGAGAAATAAAGAAAATAGATGAAATAATAGTAATAATCTTCAATGTAAGCGTTTAGATGAATGTAAATATTATTATTTTCAGTAATTTACTCCTTTACAAGTGAAATATAGAGGAGTATATTTACTCTCATAAATCATTCATAAAATTTCCAAAAAAACCTAAAATCGCTGAGTTCCAGAAATGGAGCGGGGGAACCAATTTTGTGCATCGTCACTTGGGGTGAATCTTTCAGTTTTGAAAGTAGGGCTACTCTTTAGGCCCGAATCCGACAGCTAACCTCGTAAGCGTTTAGAGAGGAGGTTTACTTTTTGTTGTTCATTTTTTGAACACTGAGTAGAGCTCAGTGTTCTTTTTTAATATTTAAATGGTAAATTTTAACAAAAAGAGAGGGATAGTTATGTTAGATGTTGTAATGGTCGGGATTTTTATTTTATTAGTTGCATCAATGGCAAGTCTTGCAAGTTGGTCAGATAAAGTTGTGAAAGAAGGAAAGCAATCATGATGATTGTCTTATTGGTTATTGTCGCAGCAATTACAGTGTATTTAGTGTATGCATTATTAAATCCAGAGAAGTTTTAATTAGGGGGAATCATTCATTATGATTTGGGTTGCAGTCATTATTACAATGCTCTTGTTTATTTTAGTAGCAAAGCCAACGGGGGTTTATTTAGAAAAAGCTTTTCAAGGTAGCAAAACGCTAGATAAAGTATTTGGGCCTTTTGAAAAACTTATTTTTAAAATTACGGGTGTAAAAGAATACAATCAAACGTGGAAACAGTACGCATTATCATTAGTTTTACTCAACGGATTTATGATTGTTGTTGTATATTTCATTTTCAGATTACAAGGTGTGCTGCCGCTAAATCCAGCGCATATTGAAGGGATGGAGCCTACGCTCGCTTTTAATACAGCGATTAGTTTTATGGCTGATACAAATTTACAGCATTATAGCGGTGAAAATGGTTTATCCTATTTATCACAATTAATCGGGATTACATTTTTAATGTTTGCGGCACCAGCAACGACATTAGCGCTCGTTATGGCTTTTATAAGAGGACTTGCTGGAAAAGAACTTGGTAACTTTTTCGTTGATTTTACGAGAGCGTTAACGAGAGTGTTTCTTCCTATCGCATTTATTGCGGCACTAGTTTTTGTCGCACTTGGCGTACCGCAAACGTTAGATGGGGCGGTTACAGCACAAACGATTGATGGGGCAAAGCAAAGTATATTACGTGGACCTGTTGCATCATTCGTTTCCATAAAGGAACTTGGAAATAACGGCGGTGGATTTTTCGGAGCGAACTCTACGCATCCTTTTGAAAATCCAGGACAAATGAGTAATATTTTGCAAATGATGCTTATGATGTTATTACCAACAGCACTTCCATTTACGTACGGACGAATGGTAGGAAATAAAAAACAAGGTCGCATCCTTTTCGTATCACTTTTTATGGTGTTTTTACTAGGATTTATAACGATTACGACATCTGAACTAAATGGGAATCCGGCATTAAATGGAATGGGTATCGAACATGTACAAGGAAGTACAGAAGGGAAAGAAGTACGATTTGGAACAGTATTTTCTTCACTATACGCAACGGTAACGACAGCTGCTGAAACAGGCGCTGTTAATACGATGCATGATACGTTAACACCAATTGGCGGTTTAGTTCCGCTTGTAAATATGATGTTAAATACTGTGTATGGCGGCGTTGGAGCAGGTTTTGTAAACATTATTATGTATGCAATTATCGCGGTGTTTATATCTGGGTTAATGGTTGGACGGACACCAGAGTTTTTAGGTAAAAAGATTGAAGGTAAGGAAATGAAATTAATCGCGGTCACGATTTTATTTCATCCATTGCTCATTTTAGGATTTTCGGCATTAGCTCTTTCAACAAATTTAGGGACGGATGCTATTTCTCATTCCGGTTTCCACGGTTTGACGCAAGTGGTATATGAATATACATCGTCAGCTGCGAATAACGGATCTGGATTTGAAGGATTAGGAGATAATACACCGTTTTGGAATATTACGACTGGTTTAGTTATGTTTTTAGGACGTTACTTCAGTTTAATTACGATGCTAGCTGTGGCAGCTTCATTGAAAGAAAAAACGGTAGTGCCAGAAACAGTCGGAACGTTCCGTACAGATAATAGTTTATTTGGTGGCATCTTCATCGGAACAATTGTAATTGTCGGTGCATTAACATTCTTCCCAATGTTAGTACTCGGTCCAATTGCAGAATTTCTTACATTGAAGTAATGGAGGGTAAATGATGAGACCGGTAGTAGTAAAAGAAAAACAATTAAATGAGTCCCAAATACATGCTGTAGAAGATGAAGTTAGACAAGCGAAAACGATGGATCGTGATATCGTAACACATGCGATGAAGCAATCCGTTGCGAAATTGAATCCGAAGGTCATGATAAAGAATCCGATTATGTTCGTTGTGGAAATTGGATTTATCATTACGTTCATTTTATCTTTTCTTCCAAGCAGTTCTAGTAGTATACCAGGATGGTTTAATATAACAGTTTCTCTCATTCTATTATTTACAGTTTTATTTGCGAATTTTGCAGAAGCATTAGCAGAAGGTCGTGGTAAAGCGCAAGCCGATTCTTTAAAGCAGTCGAAGAAAGATGTGTTTGCAAATGTAGTAAAAGAAAATGGAGACATTGTCCAAGTTTCAGCAACTGATCTTAGAAAAGGTGATGTTGTTATCGTAAAACAAGGAGAAATGATTCCAAGTGATGGCGAAGTAATCAAAGGATTAGCATCTGTAGATGAATCTGCAATTACAGGTGAATCAGCTCCTGTTATAAAAGAAGCAGGCGGTGATTTTTGTTCCGTAACAGGTGGAACGATGGTCGTAAGTGATGAAATTACAATTGTCATTACGAGTAATCCTGGTGAATCATTTATCGATAAAATGATTTCTTTAGTAGAAGGAGCTGCTCGTCAAAAAACGCCGAATGAGATTGCTTTAAATACAGTATTAACGAGCTTAACTCTTATTTTCTTGATCGTCGTTGTGACGTTGCCGATTTTTACAAATTATTTAGGTTTTCAAATTGATACTGCTGTACTTGTAGCGTTGTTAGTATGTTTAATTCCAACGACAATTGGTGGTTTGCTATCAGCGATTGGTATTGCTGGGATGGACCGGGTAACAAAATTTAACGTGTTAGCGATGTCAGGGAAAGCAGTAGAAGCTGCTGGCGATATTAATACAATTATTTTAGATAAAACAGGTACAATTACTTTTGGGAACCGAATGGCTCATACATTATTACCTGTAGGAAATGAAACGATTGAGCAAGTTGGAAAGTGGGCCGCTATTAGTTCTGTTTTAGATGAAACACCAGAAGGTCGATCTGTTATCGAGTATGTGCAGGGAAAATCTATATCATATAATAGAGAACTTGCAGAACAAGGTGAGTTTGTTCCGTTTAAAGCAGAAACGAGAATGAGTGGTGTTGATTTACAAGACGGAACGAAAGTGAGAAAAGGTGCTGTAGGTGCCGTTATTGAATGGGTTGAGTCACAAGGCGGAACAATTCCGAAAGATGTAAATCAAAAAGCTGACTTAATTTCAAAAGAGGGCGGAACACCACTTGTAGTTGCAGTAGATAATCGTATTTATGGCTTAATTTATTTAAAGGATACAGTAAAACCGGGTATGCGTGATCGTTTTGAACAGTTGCGCCAAATGGGGATTAAAACGGTTATGTGTACAGGTGATAATCCGTTAACAGCAGCAACGATTGCAAAAGAAGCTGGAGTAGATGAATTCGTTGCCGAGTGTAAACCGGAAGATAAAATTGCTGTTATTAAAGCAGAGCAAGATAAAGGGAAACTTGTAGCGATGACAGGTGATGGTACAAATGATGCTCCAGCATTAGCACAGGCGGACGTTGGATTAGCGATGAACAGTGGTACGACAGCAGCGAAAGAAGCGGCGAACATGATTGATCTAGACTCAAATCCAACGAAAATTATTGAGGTTGTAGGAATCGGTAAGCAATTGTTAATGACGCGAGGTGCTTTAACGACGTTTAGTATTGCGAATGATATAGCGAAATATTTTGCAATCATTCCAGCAATGTTTACACTTGCGATTCCGCAAATGGAAGCATTAAACATTATGAAACTAACATCACCACTGTCAGCAATTTTATCAGCATTAATATTTAACGCTGTTATTATTCCATTACTCATTCCGTTAGCGATGAAAGGTATTGCATATAAACCGATGAGTTCTAATGCATTGCTTAGCCGAAACTTACTTATTTATGGGCTTGGCGGAGTTATCGTTCCGTTCATTGGAATTAAGGTAATTGATATGATTGTCGGCTTGTTTATATAAGGAAGAGGGGAAAAAGATGGAGAAGAAACAAAGTATACTATCACCAATTATCCGTATTACTTTTACATTTCTAGTGTTGTGTGGACTTGTATACCCACTTATTGTTACTGGTATTGCACAAGCAGTAATGAAGGATAACGCGGATGGAAGTCTAATATATAATGATAAAAATGAAGTGATTGGTTCTAAATTAATTGGTCAAAACTTCACGGATCCACGTTATTTTCAAGGGCGTGTTTCTAGTATTGAATATAAGGCTGAAGCATCTGGTTCAAATAACTATGCACCATCTAATCCAGATTTAGCAAAGCGAGTAGAGAAAAATATTGCGGACTGGAAGGAAAAAAATCCAGCTGTTCCGGTTACAGAAATACCAATAGATTTAGTGACAAATTCAGGTTCAGGGCTTGATCCTGATATTAGTCCAAAGGCGGCCTCGGTGCAGGTGGATCGCATCTCGAAATTAACGAATATTCCGAAAGAAAAACTTAATCAATTGATTAAAGATCAAACAGAAGGTGCTGCACTTGGTTTATTTGGAGAGACCCGCGTAAACGTCTTAAAGCTAAATTTGGCATTACAGAAATTAATGAAATAGTAACAGTGCTACCTCAATCTAACGGATTGAGGTAGCGTTGTTTCGAATGAAAGGTAGTGTTTATTTTGTATGCAGATGATTATGAACCGAAGTTTCAAAGGCGAACGCCAGAGGAATATTTAGAATATATTCGTCAGCAAAAGCGCGGAAAGTTAAAGCTATATGTAGGAGCAGCTCCAGGCGTAGGAAAAAGTTATAAAATGCTCTTTGATGCAAGGGAAATGAAAAAAGATGGAATTGATATTGTAATTGGTTTAATTGAAACGCATGGAAGAAAAGAGACGGAAGAAGCAATTGCTGATTTAGAAAAAGTTCCTTTGAAAGAAATACAGTATAAAGGAAAGGTATTTTATGAGCTTGATGTGGAAGGAATAAAAAAACGCGCGCCGCAAGTAGTTGTAGTGGATGAACTTGCGCATAGTAATGTTCCTGGTTCTAAACATAAGAAACGTTATATGGATGTGCAGGAATTGTTAGAGGCTGGTATATCGGTATTATCAGCTTTTAATATTCAACATTTAGAAAGTGTTCATGATATTGTAGCTCAAATTACGAATGTAAAAGTAAGAGAACGAATTCCAGATTTTATTTTACAAAAAGCAAATGAAATTCAGCTCGTTGATGCAACGCCCGAGGTATTAAGGAAGAGACTAATAGACGGAAAGATATATAAAGAAGAAAAAATTCAGCAAAGCTTACAAAACTTCTTTACACTTAATAATTTAGGAGCACTTAGGGAATTATCACTTCGAGAAGTTGCGGATGATATGGACGAGAAAATTAGCCAAACAGTAATAGAACCGATTGGCGTAAAAGAAAAAATTCTTGTTTGTGTACAATACAGTTCAACAGCGGAGAAATTAATACGACGGGGATGGCGCATGGCTGATCGGTTAAATGCTGAATTGTACGTATTAAACGTTGAGAGGGAAAATATAGATTCTATTTCAGCTGGAAAAAAGCAGACGATTGAAGAGTGGAAGGCGCTCACGAATCAATTTGATGCAAGTTTTGTATTAGAAGAAGCAAAGGGAAGAAAGCCAGCGGATGTTATTATTGAAGTCGCGAAAAGATTGCAAGTAACACAAATTTTACTTGGGCAATCAGCGAGAACGCGGTGGGAAGAAATTCGAAAAGGTTCTATTGTAAATGAAATTATGAGACAAACAAAGTATATTGATATTCATATTGTTGCGGATCAAAGAGGGTAAAATAGAGCCGACATTTTTGGGGCTCTATTTTAATTTTTGTACAGCATGAAGGCTTAGCATTTTCATTGTATATAAGATTACAAGTAAAAACATAATTGCGCCTAGGAAGAAAATCCAAAAGTAATTTTGGTTAAATAAAAGAAATCCACCTATAAGTGGCCCTGTGCCCATACCAAGATAGCGGATGAAGTTGTACATACCGATAGCTGTTGCGCGTTCTTGTACGAATTCTTCTGTTAATAAAGTTGTGTGAGTTGGCATAGAAAGTCCCATACTAAAACCGTACAAAGATGTAACGATAATGATGAATGGGATATTGATGTTATATATGAAAGAGAATAAAACGACACATATAATATTGAAGAAACTCGTAATAAATAAAGCTTGCTTTGTTGTGAGGCGTTTTTGCAAAAATTTGTAGCAAAAACTTCCTAGCATGATAGAAAGAGACATTGGTACAAACATAAGACCAATTTTATTTACAGTTAAATGAAATGAATTTGTTAAAATACTCGGTAAAAAAACGAGAAAGCAAAAGTAAATACAAAATTGAATGAAGCCAATAAGAGTAATAGAAAATCCAGTTTTATTTTTTAAGATAAGAGAGTAATTCTTTTGTGCTTTAGCTTGTTTAATTATATTTGGCTTTGTTTCTGGGAGTAGTGAAATGTTTATAATTAATAAGATAATGCCAAGTGTAGATAAAAAGAGAAATACAGATAAGTGACCATGTATACTGCCAAGATAACCGCCTATGAGAGGAGCCATTGCAGGTGCGAGGGCAAGTAACATTTGGTATAGGCTCATCGCTTCTCCGCGTTCTTTTCCTTCAAAAAAATCGCCGATAATCGTTGCTGAAACTACAGGTATAGCCGCTATTCCTATAGCTTGAACAGCTCTAAAAAAGAGAAATAAATAAATGTTTGCCGAAAAAGCACATCCGATTGAACCAATTGTACTAATGACTAAACTAGGAATAAGGACAGATTTTCTTCCTTTTGTATCAATTAAAGGTCCATATACGAGCTGCATAATTGCAAGAACGAATGTGAAAAGTGAAACGGTTATATTTACAAGATAAAGAGAAGTGTGAAAAGAATTTTGAATCATCGGTAAGATAGGTGTGTAAATATTTTGCGTGAAGGAACCGAATAAGGCACTAATACAGACAACATATAAAATAAAAGTTAGTTTAGAGTTTTTCATCATGTTAACCTCCTTGTGATTTGGTTTCCTAGGAAACCAAATTTATTTTAACATGATTTTCTTACTTGTAAAGATGAAAAAATGGTTTTAAAATGGTATATAGTTAAATTGTTTCTTTGGAAACTTAGGAGGCGAACGGATTGAAGCATGCAATGAAGCAAATGGAAATACTTTCGGACATTCGTACACTTTTGCATAAAAAAGAAGAACATTTAAAACGACAAAATGAGAAGTTTCTTCGTGAGACAGGCGTAAGTAGTATGTCTTTATCTGAGTTACATGTAATCGAATGTATCGGAAAAAATGGTTTGATGAATGTAACGGCAATTACGACAGAAATGGGCATGACGAAGGGAGCAATCTCTAAAATTTGTACAAAGTTGTTTCAAAAGCAATTCGTTGAGAAGATGCAAATGTTAGATAATCAAAAAGAAATCTTCTTCAGCTTAACGGAGAGTGGGAATGAAATATATAAAGCTCATGAAAAATTGCATAAGCAAGCTGAAGAAAAGTGGTTGTTACTTTTAGATGGATATACGAAAGAAGAGCAAGACTTTATTCAAAGGTTTATAAAGGATGTCTCCGGTCATTTGGAAATATAATTGGAAGAAAAAACTCCTTTTTCTCAAGGCTTTTAAATATAATTTCTGAAAGAACTCATATATAATAGAAAAAGATACTTAACATGGTGAATAATTAAAGAGTCAATATATATAGAGGAGAGAGTAACATGCTTGAAAATACGGGGTTAGTATTAGAAGGCGGCGGTATGCGTGGTGTATACACGGGCGGGATATTAGAATACTTTATGGAACAAGATTTATATTTTCCATATGTAATCGGTGTATCAGCTGGTGCTTGTCATGCAGCGTCGTATCTTTCCAGACAAAGAAATAGAAATAAAACGGTCAATATTGAGTATGCATCACATCCGAAATATTTATCGTATAAAAACTTATGGAGAAAACGTCAGCTATTTGATATGGATTTCATTTTCCACGAAATTCCAGAAAAGCATGTGCCGTTTGATTTTGAAACATACTTTAATAGCCCAGAACGTTTCCTTGTAGGAACGACGGATTGTGAAACAGGACAGTCTGTTTATTTTGAAAAAGAAGGAACGAATGATGATGCACTAAATTTATTACAAGCGTCTAGTTCATTGCCTTTCATTGCACCAGTAGTAAATTATCGTGGTAAGCAACTGTTAGATGGCGGGATTTCTGATCCAATTCCAGTTCGTAAAGCACAGGAAGATGGATTTAAAAAATCAGTCGTAATTTTAACGAGAAATCATGGTTACGCAAAGAAAAAATCAAGATTTGGGTGGATTGCTGCGAAAGCTTATAAAAAATATCCGAACCTTGTGAACACGATGCTAAATCGTTATGAAGTGTATAATGAAACACTTCACTATATTGAAAAAGAAGAACAAGCTGGGAATTTATTTGTTATTCGTCCAGAAGTACCGCTTCAAGTAGATCGTATGGAAAAAGATACAGCAAAACTACAAAATCTATATGAGCAAGGCTATGAAGATGCAAAGAGACAGTTTGCAGATTTGCAGGCGTTCTTGCAAAAATAAATATTAGGCTGCGGAGAAGAATTTCTCTGTAGCCTTTTTATATTGCTTTTAAAAAAGGAAAATAGAGCATCGAATTTCGATGCTCTACTTTTTATGTATAAAAAAATCCCTCTTTATGAGGGATTTTAATGTGGTAAGAATATCAATTGATAAGCAAACAAAATTCCAAATACATACACAAGTGGGTGAACAGCACGGAATTTACCTTTTGCCACTTTCATAAGTGGGTATGAAATAAATCCAAGTGCGATACCTGTTGCGATACTTGATGTAAGTGGCATGCTTAAGATTACTAAAAATGCTGGGAATGCTTCATCAAATGCGTCCCAATCGATGTGGCGAACTGAACCCATCATAAGACTACCAACGATAATTAATGAGGGAGCAGTAATAGCTGATACACCAGAAACGGCACTTACTAATGGTCCGAAGAATGCTGCTAGTGCGAATAGAACCGCTACTGTAACAGTTGTTAAACCAGTACGACCACCAGCTGCAACACCAGCAGATGATTCAATGTAAGCTGTTGATGGTGTCGTTCCGAACATAGAACCAATAGTTGCTGAGAATGAGTCAGATAGAAGAGCTCGTCCTGCTTTTGGAAGCTTTCCGTCTTTCATAAATCCACCTTGTTGTGCAACGCCAAGTAATGTACCTGTTGTATCGAATAGTGTAACAAGGAAGAATGAGAATACAACGCCGTATAATCCGTAGTTAATTACGTCAGATACAGCAGTAATTGGATTTGAAACGATAATTCCTTCTGGTAAACCAGGCATTGATGTAACACCGTTTGAGAATGATAATTGTCCCGTGAAGAAAGCGATAATACCAGTTAATAGCATCCCGATAAATAGTGCGCCATTTACATTTAAAGACATAAGGACAATTGTAATTCCAAGTCCAGCTAATGCTAGTAGTACTGGAGCAGAGTGAAGATCACCAAGTCCAACTAAGTTTGCATCATTTTTTGTAACGATACCTGTTAAACGTAAACCGATAAAGGCGATAAATAGCCCGATACCAGCAGTAATTGCATGTTTTAAGTTTTCAGGAATTGCTTCCATTAATTTTGTACGGAAAGATGTAAATGATAGCAAAATTAAAATCATACCTGCTACGAATACAGCAGAGAATGCAATTGCGAAAGTCATGCCTTCATGCGCTTTTACAACAGAGTAAGAGAAGTAAGCATTTAATCCCATACCTGGCGCGATTGCGATTGGTAAGTTTGTAAAGATTGCCATAAATAATGTTCCGACAACAGCAGCAATAATTGTTGCTGTAAATGCTTGTTCAAATGGAACACCTGCATCTCCAAGGATAACAGGGTTTACGACAATGATATATGCCATTGTTAAGAAGGTAATAATACCTGCCATAATTTCAGTTTTAATAGAAGTTTTATGTTTTGAAAGGTTAAACATATAAACATCCTTTCTGTTTACGAATAATTTTCACAACAGTTATATATAATATTCGTTTTTTATCTATTTTGCAATAGTTTTGCATAAAAAGTTTATAACAATTCATATTTTGTGTCTTAAATTCGAATATTAATCGTAAAACGATGTGTGAATTTCAGCTTTTTATTGTGCACATGCTAAGGAAAAGGAGTTGAAAGCAGCTATGCCACAGCAAAAAAACTTTATAACAATGCCTGCGCAACATCAAAATAAGCAGCCAGGTATTGAATCATTAATGAGCCCCCTTCCGCAGTTTGAAGATGCAAACTATAAAGGAAGTGAAAAGTTAAAAGGGAAGAATGTGTTAATTACGGGAGGAGATAGCGGAATTGGACGAGCAGTTTCCATCGCTTTTGCAAAAGAGGGAGCAAATGTTGCGATTGCTTATTTAGATGAGGAAGAAGATGCAAATGAGACGAAACAACGTGTTGAAAAAGAAGGTGTAAAGTGTGTATTGTTGCCGGGGGATTTGAGTAATGAACAGCATTGTAAAGATATTGTGGAAGAGACCGCCCGGCAGTTAGGTAGTTTAAATATTTTAGTGAATAACGTTGCACAGCAATATCCGCAGCAAGGGCTAGAGTATATTACAGCAGAACAGCTAGAAAAAACATTTCGTATTAATATTTTTTCTTATTTTCACGTTACGAAAGCAGCTCTTTCTCATTTGAAGAAAGGGGATGTCATTATAAATACGGCATCTATCGTTGCATATGAAGGAAATGAAACGTTAATTGATTATTCCGCAACGAAAGGAGCAATCGTAGCTTTTACAAGATCACTTTCTCAATCGTTAGTGCAAAAAGGGATTCGGGTAAATGGTGTTGCACCAGGCCCGATTTGGACACCGCTTATTCCATCGAGCTTTGATGAGAAGAAAGTCTCTCAGTTTGGGAGCAATGTTCCGATGCAAAGACCTGGTCAACCATATGAATTAGCGCCGGCATACGTATACTTGGCATCTGGTGATTCATCCTATGTTACTGGGCAAATGATACATGTAAATGGGGGCGTTATTGTAAATGGATAGTTTTCATTTATAAGAGCAAAGTAATGTTAATTCCAATTATTATAGGGAGCGCTAGGGGGGATATAGCTGAAAAAGTTATGTTTCATCATACTATTATTTTTCATCCTACCGGTTAGTGCTTTTGCTAATACAGATCATTTAATATTAGTAAATCTTACGACGAACCAGTTGTCTTTTTTTGAAAATGGAAATTACACAAAAACATTTCCAGTAACGACTGGAAGAGATCGTACACCTACGCCTGAAGGTAATTTTTGTATTATAACTAAATTTAAAAATAAAGAATACCATCGAAAAAAAATACCTGGGGGTGCACCGAATAACCCTCTTGGTACGAGGTGGCTTGGACTAGATAAGAATGAATATGCAATTCACGGGACGAACCGGGAATGGACGATTGGAAGTAGGGAATCAAATGGCTGTATTCGTATGCATGACAGGGATATACAATGGTTATATGACCGAGTACAATTACAAACAAAAGTAATCATTTCTCGTTTTCATACGAGCCCCGAATATGAAGCGAATAAACTTGGTTATCGCGTTGTGAGCTGGAATGGTCGAAAAATAGAAAAAGAACAAATTGGAGTACTTACGTTAGTAGACCGCGCGGATATATATTGGCAAGAACCAAATGGACAGTTAACGAAAGTGAAAACGGTATTGCCAAATGAAAGATATCCAGTGTACTCAAAACGAAAAGATGGAATATATTATATAGGAAACAATTCGTATATTATAGATGAAACAGGAGAGAAAGTTCGTTACGAGCAAATTCCTTCTTCGATTTTAAGTAATATATATAAACGGAAATACAATGTTCCGTAATGGCTACCGTATTATAGACGGTAGCTTATTTATACTTGGAGTTTAACTGCAACTATTGTATTTTGTTGAATATAATACAGTACAGATAGGGGGCGGTTATATTATGAAAAGTGAATTTGCGTTTAAAGTTTTCTTAGTAACGACCTGTTTATTTATCGTGTATTTATATGCGTTTCTCGTCTTTTCTTTTTATGTTCCATATGTTGATTTAATATTGTTCTTCGGATTTATTTGGGCGTTTGTGAAAGCGAGGGAAGGAGAGAAGAGTATATATCGGCGCATTACCTTATGCGGGACGGCCGTTCTCGTTATTTTGTACTTTTTTATTATGCATGATTTTTGGAGAGGGATGTAAAAAAGCATACGATTAATCGTATGCTTTTATATCTGTTAATGATGGAAGAGAGGCAATTGCACCGTAATTTGTACATGTGATAGCGCCTACTTTATTGGCAAAGGAGATAAATGCTGTTAAGTCTTTGAAATGATACGAAAGTGTATGTTCACTTTGGGCAATCTGATATAACATTGCTCCAACGAAAGCATCACCAGCACCAGTTGTATCGACTTGTTGAATGGAAATAGAAGAGACAATAGTTTGACCTTCATTTGTCGCAAGAAGGGTACCGTCTTTTCCAAGGGTAATAGCTACTACTTTTGCGCCATAATTTAATAATTTGAGTGCAGCTTGTTGTAAATCACTCTCTTTAGAGAGCATAGTAGCTTCCTCTTGACTTACTTTTACGAAGTGTGCATGTTTTATAAAGGTTAGACAATCTTGAGAGAATTGTTCTGTATTTGTAATGAGTGCACTTCGATAATTTGGATCAAAAGAAATAAAATGGCCTTTATCTTTCGCATATTGTAACAACTGAAAATACGTTTCTTTTAATGGGCTTGATAGTAAAGCTGTCGCTGAACCGAAATGTATTAAATCATTCGTTTGTATTTTTGATAAATCAATGCTATTGAATTGATATTCACCATCTGCACCACGCATAAAAGTAAAATCACGTTCGCCATCTTGATCGATGGATACGAATGCAAGTGTTGTTTGTTTATCTTTTATGAGCATGGATGTATCGACTTGCGCACGCTGTAAAGTTTGTTCAAGAAACTCACCAAATGGGTCGTTTCCTACTTGCCCCATAAATGTAGCGTGTCCACCTAATTTTGTAATCGCAGCAGCAACGTTAGCGGGTGCTCCACCAGCTTTTTTTTCGAAATCTGAACCGTTTACTAAAGAAACGTTAGTATTTCGGCACACAAAATCAATTAATAGTTCACCTATACAAAAGATATTTCTCATACAATCCCTCTTTTCAGCTTATATTGTGTGATGGTAAAGCTTAGTTTTGCATCTGAAAAGATTGCGATATGATGTTTCATGTCTTTTCGGGGAAAAACTCGGGACGTAAAGACTGTTGAACCATCGTATAAGAAAATTTCCACGATGCTTTTATCTACAAATATTTGTAGTTCTATCGTATCTTGAATATTGATTTTTTTACAGCGTTCAAATCCATATTCTCCGCCAAATTGATGGTAGAAGTTGCCCCTGTCTATAGAAATAGTACCTTGTTCCCGATTAAATGTAATGGGGAAACATTCCTCCTCATTGTGGAAGAGAGAAAGACCAAAACGCTTTGCATCTTCTGTTTTAAGTGTAACAATTAATTCATAGGAGTCTTCATCATCAAGCGTTGATAATACATTTAATCCAGCTGTTATATCTCCTGAAATGTCTTTTTTTGTTGTTCGTAGTTTTGTTAATTCTGAAACTGGTTTTTGTTTTAAGATGTTATCTTCTAATGTTAATTCACGTGGAAGTGTTAGGCAATGAGCCCACATATAATCATCAGAAGGATATGTGATTTCACTTGATCCTGCCCAAGCAAACAATAGGCGACGACTAGTAGAGTCTTCTAAAGTTTGAGGGGCATAAAAATCGAATCCTTTATCAGCTTCGTAATAGGAATCAACATGGAAATATAAATTTTTAATATCGAAATGGCCTATAGCATAAACGACATTGTATACATTGTGAAAGTTTTCTCCGTCTTTTTCAATTCCTTGCGGTGAAAAGAGAAGTACATCTTTCCCTGATAATTGGAAGTAATCGGGGCATTCCCACATAAATCCGAATTCTTTTAAGTTTGTTGTAATTTCGCCTTGGAAATGCCAATTGTATAGGTCTTGTGATTTGTATAGTAATAGAGTTCCTGTTTTATTTTCACGTTGGGCACCGAGTAACATATAGTACATATCATTATGTTTCCAGACTTTTGGATCACGTACATGTTTTGTATATCCGTCAGGAATTATATCAATAACAGGATTATTACTATATTTCGTCATCGTATATTGTGAATCCATTGTTGCCATACATTGTTTTGCATCACGGGAATCATCAGGCTTTTTTATATTCCCTGTATAAAGTAGATGAAGAAGGCCATCTTTTACGATAGCACTACCAGAATATGCACCGTGTGATTCATAGCTTTCAGTAGGGATGATGGCTACAGGCATACGCTCCCAGTTAATAAGGTCTTTTGACCTCACATGCCCCCAATGCTTCATTCCATGAATGGGACCAAATGGATACCACTGATAAAAAACGTGATATTCATCATTGTAGTATGATACACCGTTAGGATCATTCATTAATCCAAATGGTGGGTGGATATGATAAATTGGTTTCCATGAATCTTGGTTTGCAATTTCATATAAAGAATGTAATTCGTCTTTATTAGATTGCAGTATTGTTTTATATTTTGACATAGGTTTTCACCCCGTTATTATTTACTTTCTTTATATAAAATGAATGTGGCAACAAAAGCAGTGATAACTGCAATAGCGAAACCAATTATATAGTGAATCATGTTCATCATGCCAAGAGGTGCAACAATTGTAAGCATCGGAATACCTGTTAAACCGTATGCATTAGCCGCTACTTGCATCCAAACAACGTAAGCGCCTCCAATTGCGCCGCCAATAGCTGCTGCAATAAATGGTTTACCAAGTTTTAAATTGACACCAAAGATAGCTGGTTCTGTAATTCCTAAAAATGCTGAAGCTGCTGCTGGAATTGCAATTTCTTTCGTTTTTTTGTTTTTTGTTTTGAAATAGACAGCTAAAGTAGCACCGCCCTGTGCAACGTTCGCCATTGACCAAATAGGGAGTAAGAAATTGACACCGATATCTTTATTTGCGAGTAAGCCCGCTTCAATAGCGTGGAAGCTATGATGTAAGCCAGTAAGAACGATTGTTGAATACAATCCACCGAATATAAGTCCAGCTACTGGTCCTGCAAATTGATAAATTGTATTTAAAAGGTACGTAATGCCGTCACCGATTTTATATCCAATTGGTCCGATAATAATAAGTGATAAAAAGCCAGTTATAATAATTGTTAAGAATGGTGTAACTAATAAATCTAAAGAGTTCGGAACACGTTTTCGAAGTTCTTTTTCAATTGTACTCATAACATATACACATAATAAAATAGGTAAAACAGTACCTTGATAGCCAATCATATCAATATCCATACCAAGGAAATGTAAAACAGTGGGTTTTGCATTTGAAAGAGTCCAAGGATTTGTTAAGTTTGGGTGAGTTAATATACCACCAACAACTGCACCTAAGAAAATGTTTCCACCAAATTCTTTAGCGGCACTAACTCCAATTAAAATAGGTAAAATGATGAAAGCTGCACTTGAGAACATATCAAGTAATTGGATAAGTGAGTGATCTCCAGGAACTAATTTAAACGCTTTCAACATTCCGAGTAGACCCATAAGTAAACCGCTTGCGACGATAGCTGGAATAATTGGAACAAAAATATTAGATAGTGTCTTTGCTAGGCGGGCGATAGGATTCATTTTTTTCTTAGGTATATCGTTTGATGTTGTAGAATCTAGTTCGGCTATTCCAATTAGTTTTGAGAATTCATCATATACTTTGTTTACTATGCCAGTTCCAAAAATAATTTGATATTGCTCGGTCGTTGCAAAAGCACCTTTTACTCCATCGATGTTTTCGATTTCTGCAGCGTTTATTTTCGTATCATCCTTTAATATAAGACGAAGGCGAGTCGCGCAATGTGTGGCACGAACAATGTTTTCCTTTCCACCAATATTCTGTATTACTTGAGTTGCAATTTGTTTCATATCCATAAAAATTCCCCCTTACTATAAATTTTCTTTTATGGAACCGGTTCCGCAAAAAATTAAAATAAAAAACAGGGAAATGATGTTGAAAATCCTGTTTTTAAAATGTGGAACCGGTTTTAATTTTATTATAGAGCGCCTTTATATTTTGTCAACGCTTTCTTGGATTTTTAATGTATAACGAGAGTGTAATATTTTTGGTATAGTTTTGTTTTCAACAAGCTGTGAAAGAGAAGTGGCAGCAAGCTTTCCAGCATACTCATAGTCAAACGCAATTGTCGTTAAACTAGGGTGTACCATTTCTGAAATATCATATCCACCGAATCCTGTTACAGAAATATCACCTGGTACAGAAAGAGAGTGGGAGTGAATGACTTTCATTGCGCCAAGAGCGATGTTATCTGTAGCACATACGATAAGAGTTGGGCGATTATTATCTAAAATATGTTGTACTTGTTTCATGGCATCTTCTATGCGGAAAGTTGTTTCGTAATATGAAACGTTGCAAGTCGGTTCTAAATTTTCAATTGCTTTTTGAAAACCATTTTTTCGATTTATTCCAACAGAAATATCATCTTTTTCTATCCCTAAATAGGCAATATGTCGATGGCCTTGCGATAAAACGTATGCCCCTAACTCATAAGCTGCATCATAATCATCGTGAACGAGGCAATATTGATCTTTATATTCTTGCCCGACGAATAAAATAGGGATGTTTGAATTAGCCATAATTTTTTGATGTTCATTCGTTAATGTTTTTGTTAATAAAATAATGCCAGCTACCTTTTGTTTTATAAAGTTTTCAATTGCTTGTATTTCAGTTCCGGTTGTTTGATTTGCATTTGCTACAAGCATTTGATAGTTATTTTCCTGTAATGTTTTATCGATCCCGATAAGTGTTTTCATTGTAGCGAAGGAGTCTAATCGGGGGATGATGACACCAATTAAATTTGTTGTTTTTGCTTTTAAACTTTGAGCAAATGTATTGGGAGAGAAATTTGTTTCCTGAATAATACCTTCGATTTTAAGTTTTGTTTTATCACTTACATATCCGCCGTTTAAGTAACGAGAGACTGTGCTTTTTGCAACTCCAGCCAATTTGGCGATATCTGCAATTGTTTTAGCCATAGTATTTCACCTTCGTATTCATAAAAATGTTAACTTTATTATAGGGAGAATTAGAGATGACGTAAACAAGAAGAGAGAAAGAAAAAACCACCTCACGTATATGAGGTGGAATAATTGTTAATATCTAGGCTTAAATGTATGACAACAAGTCTCTACACTCGTTGCTACAGAACTTTCTAGCGTTTCGTTTGTTAAAACAGCAGCTGTATATGAATCATTTTCAGTTTGACCAGTTTCATCTGCATCAGGCTGAACGATGATCGCACTTGCTTGACAAAAGTTACCTTGTCCCCAAAAAGAACAGTTGGAAACAGAACATCTTACTTCTGGCATAAAACCCCCTCCTTATACATTAGTGTGGGATTTTACGCCCATTTCATGTGTAGAAGGAGTTTCCTTTTCTCGTTACTTTTTCGTTTGCTCAAGCCATTCTTTTAATTTGTCTTTCGGCTGTTCACCGCTAATACGGCTCACTTCTTTGCCATCTTTAAAATGAATGATTGTTGGTGTACCTTGAATTTTATATTCATCCCAAGGAGCATCTAATTTTTCAATATCCATAACTTTCATATCAACGTTTAAGTCTTTAGCCATTGGCACTAGGACAGGAGATAATTTTTGGCAATGAACGCAAGATGTTTGATAAAAGTATACTGTTTCTTCTTTTTTCTCTTTTAAGTTCTTTTGAAGATCTGAAAGAGAAATTTTATTTGTGTAGTAGTCAGGACCGTTTGTCTTACTTTCAGTAGGATTATCAATCTTTTGACTAGTAGCATTTTTTTCTTCCATTTGTGTTACAGCGAAAATTGCCACGAACAAGGCGATAATAATACCACCAAATATAAGCATTTTTTTCATTCTTTCATCTCCTTATTTGTTTTTGATGACAATAAAGCTACAAACAGCGATTGTAATAAAGCCGATAAGTGCTAAAAACGGGATTGTCACAAAGCCGAACCAGTTTATGTATTCTCCCGTACATGGTACACGTCCACAAGCTGCCCCAGCAGCTGAAAATGCTGCGACTTTTTGAATTGCATAGTGATATAAAGAAATACAAGCACCAATACTTGCAATTGGTAAAGAATAACTTGCAATGCGATAATCTTTCTTTGCTACAGCGATACCAAGCCATAAAACGAATGGATACATAAAAATACGTTGATACCAACAAAGAACACAAGGCTCAAATTTCATGATTTCGGAAAAGTACAGACTTCCTAGTGTAGCGATAAAAGAAGCTCCCCATGCGGTAAGTAAAGCATATTCTTGCTTTTTTTCTCGTCCCATATTTTATACCTCTCTTATAATAGTTACATACTAAATTATAGTATGAAGTGGTATGGAAAAGAAAGAAAAAATATGTTTATCAATAAAAGTTTTATAAGGAGAAACTTTTATTGATATAAACATTTTAAAAAAGCGCCATTCTCCGGAAGAGAATAGCGCTATATTTTACATTTGAATTTGTTCTACTTCTTCTACATGCGACTTTTGGGATGCGTGGTCAATATATTGAAATAGGAGCTGCAATTGTTTATCAACTTCTGGTAGTTCCTTGCTGTATTGATAAGCGTGTAAAAAATGCTCAATACGCTTAGAAAATAATTGATCGTTCGTTTGAACCATGAGAACGAGTAATTTATCCCAATTACAGCAATACGTGTAATAGAGAGCTTTATCATAGTCGTTATATGTTTGCACTGTGTACCCTCCTTACCGAGAGTTATATATAGTGTGTGATAAGTAAGGAGAAATACACTTGAAAGAATTTGTTAAGAAAAAAAGTGAATGAAAAGAAAAAACGAGGAGTTTCCTCGTTTTTTAAGCTTTTGGCATTGGCGTAGGTGTTGGTTTGCCATAGCCTTCTTTATATTTATTATCGATATAGTTACGAATTTCTAGCGTTGATTTTCCTTTTTGTTTCATGGAAGCAGATTCAACTGCGATTTCTAGGCAATTGACGCAAGTCGTTGCGTGGGAATCCCAAACAACTTCACCATTCTTTTTAATTTCACGGATAAAGCAGTTTTTATTATTTTTATGTCCTACACTTTCGCCGCAACCACAATAGCATGGAATCCAATCTAATAGCTCTGCATTTTGTCCAGCGACGGTGTAGATATCTTTCATTTGTGGATCAAGCTTATCTAGGAAGGTCGGAAGTGTGTCGACTCCTTTTGTTTTCTCTTGAATGTCAGCTTGCTGAGTGTGCGATGCGTGGTCATGTTCTTCTTTTTTTGATTCAGAAGATTTTTGGTCATTTGTACCAGTACTTCCGCATCCAGCAAGAATTAAGCTTAGTACTGCAAGTAAAGAAAATACATACTTTTTCATTCGCTTGTCCCCTTTACAAATGTATTAATCAAATTGTATCAGAGATTACGGTGTATCGGTTGAAGATTTTTTTGACTGATTTTTGAAGCGCCACCTTAGCGAATGAACTAGAAATAAAATTGGGATATAAGCGTATACAATATACAATCCCGCTTGAGATAGTACAGTATTTAATGCGTTGATACTTTCCCGATTTTTAAAAAATAAAGAAGCTGTAAAAACGATGAAAATAAAAAATGGTAGTGTAAATTTAAATGAAATATGAAAGGAACGCTTCATCGTTTGACATGATGACCAAATAGTTAAACAAAGATTCGGCAAAATTATTAAAAACCAAACAAAAATAATAATATATTCGAACCGTTGAATAAAAGGAACTTTTATTATTTTTAACATCGTTAAAGTAGGCCAAATAGTGTGATTCAATTGTCCTTCACTATAATACATAAATGATACAATAGCTAAAACTACATAAATTAGAGTGCTAAAAACAATCCCTGCGTGAGCCCATCTTTTTAAAGATTTTCCTTTTTCAATAAAGGGATAGAAGATAAGAATTGTTTCAAATCCGAGAAATTCTAATGCAGATTGTTTTGCTGACACAAGTATGTCGAAAGGGGAATGCGTAAAAATAGGTAAAATATTACGAAAATGTGCATACTTCATCGGATAGACTAAAAAGAATACAACGAACATAGGAAGAACAATACCCCAAAAACATATCCCTGTCACAGAACGGAAGCCACCTTTTATAATGTAGTAAGTGACCAATAAAAACATTAGGGTAAGTTTCCATAACTTAATGGTAGGAAAGATCCAAACTTGTATTACTTCCATATATGTACGAAGAACAGTAAGGCAAAATAATAAGCAATAGAGAGTGAAAATTACAGAAAATATAGAGCCAATCCATTTTCCAAAGGTTGTTGTATGAATGCTAATTAAATCTCCGTCTTTTTCAAGCATTTTTAACATACAAAACAGTACAATATGAGTTGCAATACCTGCAATAATAAGAGAAATCCAAGCATCATAACCTGCATTTTTCAAAATTACACGTTGATATCCGAGAATTCCTATTCCGATTTGGAGAGAATGCAATAAAATAAATGCAAAATATGGAGAGACAGTTTTTGTTTTATTCATTGTATTCATTGCTCATTTCACCTCACTATTCCCCGATTCCAGATTGTACAATATTAAGATCTAAATTTATATCCACCGCTACATTTTGATACATATTTCGAATTTGTTTTATATTCCATTTTCTCGTATGGCTTCTAATTTCATCTCGTATTCCTAAAGGATCAATTTTCTTTTCTTGAAATTGTTTTATTAAATCTTCACAGTCTTTTTCAACATTTCGTTCAATTTGTTTTTTTATATAGTTGATATTTGTTTTTTTTCTTAGATCAATCCAATTTGGAGAGTTTTTAATTAATCCATTTAATTTTAAATGGATTTTTACTTTTGGTATGTCGCCAGTTTGATCTATATCATACTTATTTTCCCCAGCTAAGTTTTGTATAACAACCATACCTTTATGTTTATCCTTTGTTATCGCTGCTTCGTAACGTCCATTTTTCGTAGGGTTAATAAGTAATTTTGCTAAAACAGAATGTCTTTTATCCGTATACATAACGACTTTATCGCCTTTTAAAAAAGCAAGTCCTTTGACAGCGACGGAATGATTATCGTCCATTTTAAGATAAGGGACATAGGCATCACATACAGAAGAGTAGTAATTATATAAAAAAATGTCTAATGCGGTTTGTGGAATGTTCTCATTTCGGATATTTTGTTCAAGTAAATCAGCAATGTATAAAGATCCATTTTTTTTTCCGTAATTTAAAAGTTCCTCAGCTGATCCATCTACAATTGCTAGTTGTACATCGCGCCCGATATTTGGGTCACGTTGTAAGTTAGTAATAATCTCTCCCATTCCGCGTTCTCCTAGAGCCTTTCCAAATAGGACGACACGCATTTGACCTACAACGACATTGTGAGGTGATTTTGCATTTAATCGTGAAGCGATTGTCTCAAGTGAACGGGCAGATGTTGATTGAGTTTCTGGTTTAGACTTTACACCATGTGTGTACTCTGGGAAGAGAATAGTTCCTTGGAATCTTTTGTTTTTAGTGATGTCAAATCCAGCGACATGAATAATACGCTGCGTATCCACTATATACGTTTGTGTACAGCCAGTTTGTAAAATGAAGAAGATAATGATAATAAGGTGCAATAAAATTTTCTTCATTCATTCTCACCATCACGTTTTTGCTTCGATTTGTTTGGATTGTAGCGCCATTTTGATTTTGGTCTAAGAAAAGAAGGTCTTTGTGCCGTTTGACTAAATGGTAATCGAAGAAAACCTTCTGCTGTACCTAAACCACGAAATGGATATAAAGGTAACAAATAAGGTGATCCAAGCGATTTTAATTTAATTAAATGAGCTAAAATAAATACAAATCCGACAGCGAGGCCTAATCCTCCGAATGCACCGGCTAAAAGAATAAGCGGAAAGCGTAACAACCGGATAGTAGAAGACATCTTTACTGTTGGTGTTGTGAAAGATGCAAGAGCGGATAAAGCAACTGCAATTAATAAAATTGTACTTGTCAAAGCTGCCTCCACGGATGCTTGGCCAATTACAATCCCCCCAACAATCCCGATTGTTTGTCCGACTTTTGTCGGTAAACGCGCTCCAGCTTCACGGAGCAATTCAATTGTAATTTCTAAAAAGAGTGCTTCTAGAATAGGAGGGAAAGGTACGTTAGCTCTCGAGAAAATAATAGGACCTAGTAAATCGGCAGGGATCATTTGATAATGATATGTTAAAGCCGCTGTATAAATAGCGGAGGAAAAAAGAGAAAATATAGCTCCGAAAAAACGAATAATACGAAAGAACGATCCAATCATCCACGGTAAATAATAATCTTCTGGTGAAATGAAAAAATCCAGTAACGTTGTTGGTCCTGATAAAGCATATGGAGAGCCATCTGTTAAGATTAAAACTTCCCCGTTAATTAATGCAAATACAGCTCGATCTAATCGTTCTGTAGGTAATAGAACAGGAAAAGGTGAATTGCTATTATCACTAATAAATTGCTCAATCATAGTTGAATCAAATGGGACATCAAAGTCAATGTCTTCTAGCCGTTGAATTGCTGTGTTGACAAATTGTTCATTTGTAATTCCTTCTATATAAGCAACTGCTACTTTCGTTTTTGATATAGATCCGACGGTAACTTCTTTAAAAATGAGTTGCTCCGTTACGATATTTCGGCGTAATAAGTGGATATTTGTATCAAGGTTTTCAACGAAACCGATTTTAGGTCCGATTACGCTATACTCATTTTCTGTATCGTTATATAATCGTTTTCCTAAAACAGTACTTTCGGCACGAATTAAAGCATATTGATCAGGATTCGAATTGTTTTTTAAGCGTATTAAAATATATCCACCTAATAATTTTTTACGAATATCATCAATAGAAGGGGAGGTAATAATGTCTTCAATAGAGATGATATTACATAAATCAGAGATGTTTTGGATTTGGTCCGATTCCTTTTTTAGAGGAGTTAAAATGAATTGTTTAATAATAAGTGCTTCCACGACAGATTTATAATAAAACAAGCACAACGTTTCATCTTTAAGTATGTTATAAGAGACAAAATCGCTTGATTCTTTCATGGTTTGTATAAATTCTGGGATAGAACAAAGTGTTTTTGTATTAGTCTTTTTTGATTTTTTAGATGATAAACCGAACATTTTCTCACCCCTAACATATATCATTTACTTGTGTTAGTTTTTGGGAAAGACGGGAATTTATACTTAAAAATTGAAAGTTCATAAAGAAAAGGAAGAGTGGTGAATGGCTCTTCCTTTTTAGCATTTTAATTTGTTTTTTGTTCTTTAATAGACTTCACTAATTTCATCATTTCCGCTCGTATATCTTCTCTTTTTACATTTAATTTTTCGGCAATTTGTTTAATGTCCATTCCATCTTTTTTCATCTTTAATACATCATCAAGAGGAGTATTGCTTTTTTGAGAGATGATTGTTAACACAGTAAGATGACGCAATTTGATGTTATATTCTTTCATTTTTTGCTTTAGCTGATCCGGTGTGGATTTTTGCATAGTTGCTAACTGTTGTAGCAGTGCTTGCTTTGTTTCTTTATTCATATGATGCTTTTTCAGCTTACTTGGATCTATACCGAAATGCTCGGCTGTTTTCTCCCAAGATTTATTTTGCTTATAGTAAGCTAAAACATCTTTTATTTCTTTATTACTAATTCTTGCAATATGAGCAGCTTTCCAAATTTCATGTTTGTTATAGCCGAGTTTTTCTAGCGATTGCATTTCTTCTTCTGAAATTGGGTTATGGTGATGCAGTGTTACTTCTTTTGGCGTGGCAGCGGATATAGGGAAGGTGGATATCCCGCATAATAATGCTGCCATAGTCATACAAACAGCGATTTTTTTGTACATGTAAACTCCTCCTAGATGGATAATGTAGAAAACTGTACACATATCATTTCCATAAAATGTGAAATACTTGTGAACAAGCTAAGTTTTTTTATTCACAGCATGAAATGACGTTTTTAGAAGTTTTCCAACATAAAACATTGATTAATAGTAAAAAACTAAGGTATAATCGAAATTGAAAATCAATATCAATACTAACGATAAACTTATACATATAGATAAAAATAAGGGAGAGATAAATATGACTACATATACTTCCATCGCAAATGTGATTAAAGAAAGACGTTCTGTACGTACATTTACAGATAAAGCAGTAGAAAAAGATTTATTAATTGAACTATTAAACGACGCAACATGGGCACCTAATCATAAGCACCGTGAACCATGGAATTGTAAACTATACATCGGAGAAGGCCGCAAGAAATTAGTAGACGCAGTATTAAACTCTTTCACAGAAGAAGAAAGAGCGAAACGCGGTAAAATTTTATCAGATCGTTTTTTAAGCACACCTGCACAAATCGTTGTATATATGAATGAAGATCCACGTCAAATTCAGCGTGACGAAGATTACGCTGCAACATGTGCATTTATGCAAAACTTCCAACTTCTTGCTTGGGAACGTGGATTAGGTTGTGTTTGGAAATCAGGCGGATTAAACTACAATCCATTATTTATAGAAGGAATCGGTTTAACAAGAGGCCAACGTATCGTTGGAATTCTTCATATCGGCTATTTCGATAAAGCACCAGAAGGAAAAGCTCGTACTCCGATTACGGAGAAGATGGAGATTATTGAAGGTTAATAGATGAGACATTCTCGTTTTTGCGGGGGTGTCTTTTTATTATGCAATCAATCCTCATGAAAGCTTGTTCTTCATCATACACTTTCTTAAGGGAAAGTGTAAGGAGGGAAAATAATGAGAGCAAGTGACGATAAAGCACTGCAATATGCGATTGCGGAAATTACGGAAATTGCGACTGGATTTGGGCTTGATTTTTATCCGATGCGTTATGAAATATGTCCAGCGGAAATTATTTATACATTTGGTGCATATGGGATGCCGACAAGGTTTTCACATTGGAGTTTTGGAAAACAATTTTTCAGAATGAAATTACAATACGATTTAGGACTTAGTAAAATATACGAACTCGTTATTAACTCTGATCCATGTTACGCCTTTTTATTAGATACGAACTCTTTAATTCAAAACAAATTAATTGTAGCGCACGTTTTAGCACACTGTGATTTCTTCAAAAATAATATTCGTTTTTCAAATACGAAGCGAGATATGGTAGAGAGTATGGCGGCAACAGCGGACCGTGTGAAAGCGTATGAGCATAAGTACGGAAAGGCAGAGGTAGAAACATTTTTAGATGCCGTACTTGCCATTCAAGAGCATATTGATCCGTCGCTTATGCGTCCGAAGCTCGCATGGAGTATTGATGATTTAGAAGATGAAGAAGTAGAAAAGAAAAAGGTGTCGCAATACGATGATTTATGGAATTTAGATAATCGCAATAAAAAGCAGGAACGTTCTAATGTGCGTAAAAAGAAGAAAATTCCACCACAACCAGAGAAAGATTTACTGCTCTTTATTGAAGAATATAGCCGTGAGTTAGAAGATTGGCAGCGTGATATATTAACGATGATGCGCGAAGAAATGTTATATTTTTGGCCACAGCTTGAAACGAAAATCATGAACGAAGGCTGGGCATCCTACTGGCATCAACGCATACTTCGTGAAATGGACTTAACCTCTGATGAAGCTATTGAATTTGCGAAATTAAATGCAGGTGTTGTACAGCCATCAAAAACAAGTATTAATCCATACTACCTAGGTATTAAAATCTTTGAAGATATTGAAGAACGGTACAACAATCCAACAGAAGAAATGAAGCGACGAGGCGTAAAACCAGGATCTGGCCGTGACAAAATGTTTGAAGTACGCGAAATTGAATGGGACGTATCGTTCCTAAGAAACTACTTAAATAAAGATCTTGTTATGCGAGAAGATATGTACTTATTCCAGCGCCAAGGAAAAGAATATAAAGTAATAGATAAAGAATGGGAAAATGTGCGTGATCAACTTGTAAATATGCGGACAAATGGTGGGTTCCCGTACTTAGTAGTAGAAGATGGAGACTACTTAAAGAACGGAGAATTATACATTAAACATAGTTACGAAGGAATCGAGCTCGATTTAAAATACTTAGAAAAGGTATTACCATATCTTCATCAGCTATGGGGAAGAACGGTGCATATGGAGTCTATTGTGGAGAGTAAGGGCGTTGTGTTTTCTTATGATGGGAAGATGGTGCATCGGAAGTATGTGTGAGGGGAAGAACGGACATAGGATACTGTGTCCGTTCTTTTTATTTGGAACTAAGTTAAATATGTTATTCTTGAAAAAAGGGAGTTACATAGAGAAATGGAGAGGTTCAAATGGGCAAAGTAGGGGTAGGTAAGGTGGATATTACGCCGCCTATAGGTATTGATTTTGTCGGATACCATAGAGAGACAGGAATAAATAATATTGAAGAACGTATTTATGGAACGGTTTTTGTATTTGAAAAAGATGAAATGAAAACTGTGTTTATAAGCATTGATAATATTGGAATGTTAATAGAAGATACGAATATGATTCGTGAGCGAGTAGCAAGAGAACTTCATGTTCCATTTGAGCAAATAACAGTTGTTTATACACATACCCACTCTGGTCCAGAAACGGTCGGTGATAATCCGCTCGTACAGTCGTATAAAACGATTTTAGTAAATAATGTAGTACACGGTGCTGTTACTGCGAATAAAAACTTGAAGCGATGCGAAGTAGGCTGGGGTGTTACGACAGGTGATATTGGGGTCAACCGAAGAGAGCGAACATCTGATGGAAGAGCAAAGATGGGCACAAATATAGGTGGTGTTGTAGATAAACGAATTGGCATGTTAGCAATAAGAGATGCTGAAACGAAGGAGTTATCTGGGATTGTAGTATTTTGTACGGCGCATCCGAATGTTTTAAAAGGTGATAGTGATGTATTATCAGCAGACTATCCGGGGATGACAAGAGAGATTCTTGAGAAGACCGTAAATTGTCCTGTTATGATTGTTCAAGGTGCTGCTGGTAATGTGAATGCGAAGTATCGAGGTTCAAGGAAAGCATTAAAACAAATGGCTCACATACTTAGTGGACATATATTAACGATGCTTCCAACAGTTATTTATAGCCCGATTGTAAATGTAAGAACAGTTTCGAGTACGATGCAAATGAAGTTGAAGGATATTCCTGAAATTGATGAGATACGAAGCATGGCCCAGTTAGCTGAAGAGCAGTGGGGTGTGAATACGGATGAATGGCTTACTATCGTTTTAGAGAAATATAAGCAAGGTATTCGGCAGTTAAGTATCAATTTAGAAGTGCAACTGTTTCAAGTTAATGATGGTATGTTTTCAGGTGTACCGATGGAACCTTTTTCGGAAACGGCATTAGAAGTGAAAGAGAATCTTCAAAATGAATTAGCTTTCTTTGGTGGATATACGAATGGATATATTGGTTACTTACCAACGAAGGAAGAATTCTCATATGGTGGGTATGAAGTGGAATTAAACCCTGTTGTGTATGGACCGGTTACGAATTTATTGATGCCATCGGAGGAGAATACAGCGGAGTTGGTTGTGAAGAGAGTTATGGAATTATATACCGCGTAAAAAATATATTCAGTAGAATAAAATGTAAAGAAATTCATGATTTTTAATACAGCTATAGAAAAACGAATCCATTTTGAAGAAGATGAATTAAAATGGATTCGTTTTTGTTTACCAGACAGGTCGTATATTTGATGATAATTTCTCTGTATTTTCTTTAGTAACGAATGTTGTTAAATCTTCTTTTAGCATTTGCATTCGTTCTGTACCTATGTTTTCAATCCAGCGCTGCTCTATTTCAGCTACTATTTCTTCTTTTGCTTTCATTACTGCTAAACCACGTTCGGTTAAAACAATGATTTTACCCCTTTTATCAGTAGGGTGTGTTTTACGTGTAACGTAGCCACTATTCTCAAGAGAATCCACCATTTTACTTATAGCTTGTTTGGAAATCCCTAAATACTCAGCTAGCTCTATACCAGTTGCCCCATTAGGAAGGATGCGTTTGAACATAAAACCATGTGCTGGCCTAATATCCTCAAATCCTAATTCACTTAATTTATCATGTAGCTCAGTAATTAATGTGCTAAATGATAATGATAAAAGCGATGTAAGATCTAACTCGTTAAATGTTTGATCCATATATATAACCTCCGCACTTGTAGTCAATTAAGTTGACTATATGTAATACCTATTGTACTATACATAATATAGTCAATCAAATTGACTATATTATGTCGGTAGAACAAATAATGATTTATATAATATAGAATCAATGGAGGTTTCACATGGTTAATATCGTGAAAATTAGAGGGAGTGTATTTGCACCATATGCATCGCTGGAACCTATTAAGGACCCTGCAACAGGAAGAGTGTTTGAATATGCTGGAGATGCACGTGAGTTTACACCACAAGCAGTGAACACAAAGCGTTCAAGGTTAGAACAAGAAGTGAATATTGATTTTTATAAAAGAGAAATTTTCACATATGCAGATGCTTGTATCGTCACCGTGAAGATTACAAATTCAGATGGCTCAATTGAGTATCAAAAGGGAGAAACAAGTACAGAAAACATTGTATGTACAAATATTGTATGGAGTGAAGATGAAGTTTCATTTGAAATGAGAGCAAGTGCAAGTAATCCTTTAAACGCAGCAGCACCTGCAGCTGATTATTTTTTGACTATACGAGCTAATGAAAGTGGTACTGTGAATATTGAAGGTGTACATGATGGTTTCCCTTGCTATGAATTTTATAAACAAGTAGATTTTGGTTCGTTTGAATTGATATACACACATGATTTCAGAAAAACGGATGATACCCCAGCAGCACTAGCTGGAGAGATGGAATATAGCTTTAAAACGACAGTCTAAACATAAATATAGCGTTATTTTTTAGAAGGAAATAGAAAAGTAAAAGAGAAATCTATTGGTTTTAGGATTGAAATTATGGTCTGTTTTATTTAATAAGCATTCAGCATCTAAAATAAAATTATAGAGGTGTTTCTTATGACTAATATCGTGAAAATTAGAGCCAGTGTATTTATTCCAATGTCTTGGACTGAGGCTAAGAAGGATATGGAAACAGGAAAAGTAATTCAATTCGAAGGTGATTCACGTGAATTCACACCGTATGCGGTAAATGCGATGCGCTCTAGAGTTGAGCAAGAGGTAGTAGTTGATTTCTATAAAGAAGAAGTGTTTTCATATGCGAACACGGGTATTACGACCGAGAAGATTACAAGTCCAGATGGTTCTGTGAGTAAAAGAACAGGGAAAGCAAGTACAGAAAATATTGTGTGCACTGATATCACATGGAATTCTGAAGGTGTGCAATTCAAAATGAGTGCGAGTGCAAGTAATCCATTAAATGTATATGCACCTCCTGTGGATTATGTATTAAATGTATGTGTGAAACAGGATGGTAGTATTGATATTCAAGGGGAGCATGATGGATTCCCTTGTTTTGAATTTTATAAGCAAGTAGATTTCGGTTCATTTGAAAAAATATATACACATGATTTTAGAGAAACTGGTGATACAGCGGCAGCCCTAGGCGGGAACATGGAGTATAGTTTTACAAAGAGATTATAGGAAGTATGACGATAGAACGATGGATGGCTTCATTCGTAAAGAACTTGGAAATATCTAAGTTCTTTTTTTGTTTCAAATTTGTGAAAGAAAGACATATTGATTGAAAATAAATTTTTTATACTCTATCATATACCCATACAGGTATAGGTTTTTCTGTGTGATGCATGAGAAAATTAAATAATATGGAGGTTCGAAATATGTCTAGAAAAATTGTTGTAGTAGGCGGAGTTGCTGGCGGGGCATCAGTAGCTGCAAGGCTTCGTCGTTTAAGTGAGGAAGATGAAATTATTATGGTTGAACGCGGTGAATACATTTCGTTCGCAAACTGTGGATTGCCATATTATATTGGCGGTGTCATTACAGAAAGACAAAAGTTATTAGTACAAACTGTTGAAAGGATGTCAAAACGTTTTAATTTAGATATACGTGTATTGAGTGAAGTTGTAAAGATTAATAAAGAAGAGAAAACAATTACGATAAAGAATGTAACTACAGATGAAACATATAACGAGGAATATGATGTTTTGATTCTTTCACCAGGGGCGAAACCAATTGTTCCACCTATTCCGGGCATTGAAGAAGCGAAGGCGTTGTTTACGTTACGAAATGTACCTGATACAGATCGTATAAAAGCGTATATTGATGAGAAGAAACCACGTCATGCGACGGTTATTGGTGGAGGATTTATTGGAGTGGAAATGGTTGAGAATTTAAGAGAACGCGGGATTGAGGTTACTCTTGTAGAGATGGCAAATCAAGTGATGCCACCAATTGATTACGAAATGGCGGCATATGTACATGAGCATATGAAGGTGCACAATGTTGAGCTTGTTTTTGAAGATGGTGTAGATGCGTTAGAAGAGAATGGGACTGTTGTACGTTTAAAAAGTGGCTCAGTTATAAAAACAGATATGATTATTTTAGCAATTGGTGTACAACCAGAGAGTAGTTTAGCGAAAGATGCAGGATTATCATTAGGAGTTAGAGGAACGATAAAGGTAAATGAGAAATTTCAAACATCTGACCCATATGTATATGCAATTGGTGATGCGATTGAAGTGAAAGATTTTGTTACAGAAACAGAAACGATGATTCCTTTAGCGTGGCCCGCTAATCGTCAAGGTCGTATGTTAGCAGATATTATTCATGGCCATACGGAGTCTTTATATAAAGGTACGATGGGAACTTCTGTGGCTAAAGTTTTTGATTTAACAGTTGCTTCGACTGGAGTAAATGAGAAAATATTAAAACGATTAAATATACCCTATGAGGTAGTACATGTACAGGCAAATTCTCATGCAGGATACTATCCGAATGCTACGCCAGTGCTAATAAAATTAATTTTTAATAAAGATAGCGGAAAGATTTACGGAGCACAGGCTTTAGGGCGTGACGGGGTAGATAAGCGTATAGATGTTATCGCGACGGCAATGAAGGCAAACTTAGCTGTAATCGATTTACCAGATTTAGAATTATCATATGCCCCGCCGTATTCTTCTGAAAAAGATCCAGTAAACATGGTGGGGTATGCCGCAAGTAATATAGTAGATGGTTTTGTGGAAACGGTACAATGGCATGAAATAGATCGTATTGTTGACAATGGTGGATATCTTATAGATGTTCGGGAGCCCAATGAACTAAAACAAGGAATGATTAAAGGCTCTATTAATATTCCGTTAGATGAATTACGTGATCGATTGGATGAAGTGCCAATGGGCAAAGAAATATATATCACTTGTCAACTTGGTATGAGAGGGTATGTTGCAGCGCGCATGTTAATGGAAAAAGGATATAAGGTAAAGAATGTAGATGGTGGTTTTAAATTGTATGGGACAGTACTGCCAGAACGTGTTGTATATTGATATTTTTCATCTGCTACTTCAAGATTTAGTGGAAGATAAAAACTTATAGATTAAGGTTTTATTTTTTGTTTTGCGAACATATAAGGTGAAAATTTAAAATAGGGGTTTACAAAGTACCCTATAGGGTATAATATATTGTCATAGGTTATAAATAGTGACATAATGGTAATGAGGTGATTATAGGATGGAATATAATCAAGATATGAAAAATAGATTGAAACGTATTGAAGGTCAAGTTCGTGGTGTGCTTCGTATGATGGAAGAAGGAAAGGATTGCCGAGAAGTTATTACACAGTTAACGGCATCTCGTTCTGCCCTTGATCGTACAATTGGGCTCGTTGTTGGAACGAATTTAGAGCAATGTTTGCGTGAACAGTTTGAAATTGGTAATGGTTCAAATGAAGAGTTAATTAAAGAAGCTGTTCAATTACTTGTAAAAAGCCGATAATCTGTCAAACATAATTGTTGACAGATTTTCAAAAACATTTTAATATACCCCTACAGGTATATGTATATAAATTGTGGAGGAATCGATTATGAGTATAAAAGTGGATATGAGTTTAGATTGTAAAGGGTTGGCTTGTCCGATGCCGATTGTGAAAACGAAGAAGGCGATAGAGGGATTAGCACCAGGGCAAGTGATTGAAGTTAAGGCAACAGATAAAGGTTCTACGGTAGATATAAAAAGTTGGGCGAGTAAAGTAGGACATCAATATATCGGGACGAAACAAGAGGGCGATGTTTTGATGCATTACATTAGGAAAGCGCATGAGCATGAAGTGAATGAAGTAGCAAAGTATCCTCATACAATTACGAATGCAGAGTTGGAAGAGATATTATTAAGTGAGGAAGAGTGTATTGTATTAGATGTTCGAGAAGCAGCGGAATTCGCTTTTGGTCATATTCCATCGGCCATTTCGATGCCGTTAGGAGAGTTAGACAGTGCAGCGTTAGATCAGACGAAACAAATTTATGTTGTTTGCCGAACTGGTAACCGTAGTGATGTAGCTTGCCACATGTTGAAAGAGCAAGGTTATGCAAATGTGAAAAATGTCATTCCAGGTATGTTAGAGTGGCAAGGGAATGTGAAAAAATAAAATTTTTTAAATGAAAATATACCTATGGGGGTAATTAAATGAGTGTTAAATCGTTAAAAGCGAAAGATGTTGCAGAGAAAGTTTTATTCGGAGAGTTGTTTATTTTAGATGTTCGTAATGAGAAGGATTATGAAGATTGGAAAATTGAAGGAAAACAAGTTTCTTCTATTAATAAACCTTATTTTGATTTGTTAGATGGTGTAGAACATATTGTAAGTGAATTACCTAAGGATAAAGATGTTTTAGTAGTATGTGCAAAAGAAGGGTCTTCTATATTTGTGGCAGAGCAGTTAACAGAGGCTGGATTAGAAAATATTTATTATTTAGCTGGTGGTATGAAGGCATGGAGTGAACATGTAAAGCCTGTAAAAGTTGGAGATTTAAAAAATGGCGGAAGTATGTATCAGTTTAACCGTCTTGGAAAAGGCTGTTTATCTTATATGGTCATTTCAAACGGTGAAGCAGCAGTTATTGATGCAGTAAGAACAGTTGAAGCGTATGAAGAATTTGCGAAAGAGCATGGCGTTACGATTACGAATGTAATGGATACACATTTACATGCAGACCATATTTCTGGAGGACGTAAGTTAGCGGAAAAGGTAGGTGGTACGTATTGGTTACCACCAAAAGATGCAGAGGAAGTTGTTTTCTCATACGAACCGCTTGTTGAAGGATCTGTTATTACGGTGGGGGGTACTAAAATGGTAATTGACGCATTATACTCACCAGGACATACGATTGGAAGTACGTCATTCATTGTAGATGATTCTTATTTATTATCAGGCGATATTTTATTTGTAGATTCAATTGGGCGTCCTGATCTTGCTGGTAAGGCTGAAGATTGGGTGAGTGATTTACGTAATACTTTGTATAGCCGATATAAAGAGCTATCTCAAAATTTAGTTGTGTTACCGGCTCATTATTCAAAAATAAGTGAAATGAACGAAAGTGGTATTGTTAGTGCAAAATTAAAAGATTTATTTGAGCATAATGCAGGATTAAATATTGAGGATGAGGGAGAGTTCCGTAAAGTTGTAACAGAAAACTTACCACCTCAGCCAAATGCATATGAAGAAATTCGTCAAACCAATATGGGTAAAATTCACCCAAGTGTGGATAAAGAGCGTGAAATGGAGATTGGTCCAAATCGTTGTGCAGTGCACGAATAATGAAATAAATAAAAAATGGAGGAATTGATGATGAATATAAAACAAGTGTTAGATGCGAAAGGTTTAGCATGTCCAATGCCGATTGTAAGAACAAAGAGAGCAATGGATGCTCTACAAACTGGAGAAGTGTTAGAAATACATGTAACGGATAAAGGGTCAGTTAAGGATATTCCAGCGTGGGCAAATAAATGTGGCCATGACATCGTAAAGCTTGAAGAAGAAGGCGATGTGCTGAAGTTTTGGATTAGGAAGGCGTAGTGAAGCAATAGTTTTGTAAATATAGAGAGGTTGGTTATATGAACACAATATTAAGTACGCTTTTCATTGTACTTGCTGCATGGTTTGTTATTTCACGATTTTTACCAGTGAAAGGTGTGCAAAATATAAATGGCAAAGAATTGAAAAGTATAGTGGGGAAAAAGGGGAAGTATTTTATTGATGTCCGTACAGTAGGTGAATATAGAGGGAATCATATGAAAGGCTTTCAAAATATCCCCCTAAATGATCTAGCAAGTAAGGCGAATCAATTAGATAAGAATAAGGAAGTAATCGTTATTTGCCAAAGTGGAATGAGAAGTAAGCAAGCAGGAAAGGTATTGAAAAAACTAGGGTTTCAGCAAGTAATAAACGTTTCAGGTGGTATGAATGGTTTGTGAGGAGGAAATTTAAAATGAAAGAAATGACTACAAAAGAATTAGAAGAAAAATTGTTGCGTAAAGAAGCGGTAAATATTGTGGATGTACGTGAAGTAGAAGAAGTAGCTGAAGGGAAAATTCCAGAAGCATGTAATATTCCACTAGGACTATTAGAGTTTCGTATGCATGAATTAAATAAAAATCAGGAATATATTATCGTTTGTCGTTCAGGCGGGAGAAGTGCAAGAGCTGTTCAATTTTTAGAAAGTTACGGTTTTCAAGTGATCAATGTGGTAGGTGGTATGTTAGCTTGGGAAGGAAAAGTAGAATAGGGAGAAACAATTTTTATAAATAAAAATACCCCTATAGGTAATTGGAGGGAGAACAATATGGAACAACAGAAGAAAACAACAATCGTTTTATTTAGCGGAGATTACGATAAAGCAATGGCTGCTTATATTATTGCAAATGGTGCAGCGGCGTATGATCAAGAGGTTACTATTTTTCATACTTTCTGGGGATTAAATGCTTTAAGGAAAGATGAACATGTGAATGTAAAGAAAACATTTATAGAAAAAGTATTTGGAAGAATGATGCCACGCGGTGCTGATAAGATGGGGTTATCCAAAATGAATTTTGCTGGTATGGGACCAAAGATGATTAAAGGCATTATGAAAAAACATAATGCAATGCCTTTGCCAGATTTAATTGATTTGGCAAAAGAACAGGGGATTAAACTTGTAGCTTGTCAAATGACAGTAGATTTATTAGGCTTAAAAGAGGAAGAGATTATGGAAGGCGTAGAGTTTGCAGGTGTAGGGGCATATTTAGCAGATGCTTCGGATGGGAATGTAAACTTATTCATTTAATCACCTTCTTTTTAGAAGGAGGGGGATGTAAGGTGAGTGGATTATTATTACTTTTTATAATTGGGTTTATAGGATCGTTTATATCAGGAATGGTTGGAATTGGCGGTGCAATTATTAATTATCCGATGATCTTATATATTCCGGTATTGTTAGGATTTACTGGCTATACGTCACACGAAGTGAGCGGTATTACAGCAGTACAAGTATTCTTTGCAACTTTTGCAGGTGCCTGGGCATATCGGAAAAGTACTGATATGAATAAAATGTTAGTTGTGTATATGGGAGCTAGTATATTAATAGGAAGTTTTATAGGAAGTTTTAGTGCAAATCTATTAGATGAACACGCTGTAAATGTTGTTTATACAGTATTGGCGACCATTGCAGCTATGATGATGTTTGTACCGAAGAAAAATAATAGTGGAGCAGTTAAGTATAATAAATGGTTAGCAAGTGTGTTAGCGTTTATTGTAGGAGGTGTTTCGGGCATTATTGGAGCTGGAGGTGCGTTTCTTTTAGTTCCTATTATGCTAGTTATTTTAAAATTACCATTGCGCATGACGATAGCGACATCTATCGCTATTACGTTTATTTCCTCAGTAGGGATTACGACTGGAAAAGTGATTACTGGACAAGTAGTTATCATTCCAGCTCTAATTATTGCAGTTGCAAGTATATTTGCTGCGCCACTTGGAGCGCGAGTCGGGAAGAGGATAAATCAAAAAGTACTACAATATATGTTATCGATTTTAATTGTCGGCACTGCTGTTAAGATGTGGATTGATATGATATCGAAATAAAAGGATGGGCTGCTTGCAGCCCATCCTTTTATTTATGCCCAAATAACTTTCATTAAGTTTTTATATTCGTCATTCGCTAATTTATATAGCATTCTCGTATGTTCAAAGACAAGTGCTGGATTAAAGTTTGGTTCTGAGAATGCAAGAGATGTTGAAATATCAATTGCATTTTGCTTATTTAATGTGAATTTTGCAAAGCGATAAGATGTATTTAATTCATTGATGACATGTAAAATATCATTTGTTGATGTTGCATCAGGTACGTGAGCAACATTGAAGCAGTATATATCCACCGTAGGATGTTCGTTTTGGAAAGCAGCGATAAGTTGAATTTTTGCGCCAGCTTCAGTCTCTAATCCTACTGAAAAATGAACAGAGCCATCATTTTCATCTATATTTTCTTCCATGTATATATCGTTGGATTTTAAGTAGTCTTTAAAATCTGAGATGTTATGTTTTACTGCAGCTTTCATATGTATGAGCCCCCTGATAATTGGAATAGATTGCTACTATTTATTATAATTTAAAAATATTAAAAAAGATAGTTAGAAAGTTCTGATTTTTAATCCTGAAGAAATAAAAAGAAGCCGTACTCTACCTCCATAGAGTGCGGCTTCTTTACTATTCATTGTCGTTAGACGATGTTTCTGTATCTTCACTGCTATTTTTGTTCTTATTTTTCACTTCATTGTTACTTGATTCGCGTTCACTTGAATTTTCAGACTTAGATTCTTTTGTCTTTTTCGAATCAGAGTCTGAGTCAAACTTTGTATATGCAGGTAGCCCAAGATGAGTACGAAGTTCATTTGTAACATTAGCTAATTCTTTTTTATCTGGATTGTAGTAGTAAGTTCGACCACCACCAGCAGATTTGCTACAAGTATCGTCACCTTTTGCCATATAGCAATCATCACCTTGGATTTGTAATTTCTCAATTTCCGAATCCGATCCATATTTATAGAATGAAAGCATATCATCAAATGTTAAGTTTGTAACGAATTGTCCGTTAATATCATCAATGATGTTGCCAACTTTTGTTACAGAACCAACACTTGTTAGTTTCTTTAAAATAGCCTCGATAACGAGTTGTTGACGTTGTCCACGCATTGCATCACTATCGATGTGTCTTGTTCTAGCAAGAGCAAGAGCTTCTTCGCCATTTAGCTTTTGAACACCTTTTTCTAGGTGAATAGCCTCAGCATTATCATTGCTATCTTGCTCAGTAAATTCAACTGGTACATCAACTTCAACACCGCCCAAGTCATCGACGATTTTTATAAATGATTTAAAGTTGAATTTTACAAAATAATCGACAGGAACATTCATTAATTTTTCAACTGCATCAATGCTTGCTTGTGGTCCACCATTTTTTCCGTTTTTAGCAGAACCGAATGCATGAGCGTGTGTAATTTTATCTTTTTTCTTTTCTATTGGAATATAAGTATATGTGTCACGTGGAATACTTAATAGTTTAACAGTTTTGCTATCTTTATTAAATGTTGCAAGTAAAAGCGCGTCTGTTCTTATAGCTTCACCATATTCTTTTCCACGGACATCGCTTTCATCAACACCCATTATTAAAACAGAGACATTGTTTGTAATAGGTTTTACAGCCTTATCACGTAAATCAGATTTATCACCGCGTGCTAAATCGTGTGCGGCATTTCGAACAGCAGAAGATGCTTTATTTACTAAAAACCAAGTATAACCGCCGCCTATTAATAAAACGAATAGTATAGCGCTTATAATAATTTTTATTTTTTTCTTATTTTTTTTCGGTTTATTGCGTGTATTTTCTTGCAAAGATGGGTTTTGCTCCATTTCCTGTACTCCTTCATTTGGATTGAAATACGACACTCATATCCACTTATTATAATGAAATTTAGCGAAAAAAAACATTACAAAACATTTACATTTCGTAAAAATTCAATATATTTATAAAAAGTCAGATTTTCTATATTATCTTTTTTAGATGTAGAATAAGTATAAGTTGTTTTAGTAGAAATGAAAATATGTATTGTGAGAAAGTGATAGAGAAGTAAGATTTGTTGAAATATAGCCAAGAAGAAATGAGTAAGCTTACTTATTTCTTCTATATAATAAAGAAGAATTTGACGGATAAAGGAGAGAGCATAATGAATCATACATCATTCCGAGCAATCGTTGTGAACGAAAAGGAAAATCATCAGTTTGTAAGAAAAGTTGTTGAGAGAGAAGTAAGTAGTTTACCTGAAGGAGACGTATTAATACAGGTTCATTATTCTTCATTAAATTATAAAGATGCTCTTTCAGCTACTGGTAATAAGGGTGTTACGAGAACATATCCTCATACGCCAGGAATTGATGCTGCAGGAGTGGTTGTGAGTAGTGAAGATGCTACCATTAAAGCAGGAGATCAAGTTATTGTAACGGGATATGACTTAGGTATGAATACCTCTGGTGGTTTCGGAGAATATATTCGCGTGCCATCATCTTGGGTCGTGCCTTTACCGGAAGGAATGTCATTAAAGGAAAGTATGATGTATGGGACAGCAGGTTTTACTGCGGCTTTGTCGGTATATAAGCTTATTGGAGCAGGAGTCAAGCCTAGTATGGGAGATGTTTTAGTAACGGGTGCTACAGGCGGCGTAGGGAGTGTAGCTGTTAGTATATTAAGTAAGCTAGGGTTTAACGTAGTAGGAGCGACAGGAAAAATGGAAGAGGAAGATATGCTACTACGTCTAGGAGCGAAAAAGGTGATTCATCGCGCGGAATTGAATGATGAATCAGGAAGACCGATGTTAAAAGGGATATACGCGGGAGTTATCGATACTGTAGGTGGACATATGCTAGAAACAGCTTTAAAAACAGTAAAGTATGGTGGTTGTGTAACGACATGCGGTAATGTGGCAGGCCAGGAACTACAAACAACGGTATATCCGTTTATTTTACGAGGTATAAGCCTTTTAGGGATAGATTCCGTGCAATGCCCAGTAGATGTGAGAAGAGATGTTTGGACGCTTTTAGCGAAAGAATGGGGAAATAAAGAGTTACTATCTTATACAGAAGAATGTACATTAGAAGAATTAGAGAAGAAGTTTGCACTTATATTGCAAGGAAAGTTAAAAGGAAGAACAGTTGTTAAAATATAATGAAAAAAGAGACGCTTAAGTTAGCGTCTCTTTCTTATTATAATGATTGTTTTAGATTGATTTTTCCTTGTTCACCTAAAACACCGTCAGCGATATTTACAGCGTGATCGCCAATGCGCTCTAAGTTACTTACCATATCGACGAAGATGATACTTGCATCACCTGAACAGCTGCGTTCGTTTAGACGTAATACGTGACGTTTACGAAGAACACGTTCCATTTGGTCGATTTTGCGTTCTTTGGCAATAACAGTTTGAGCTAGTTCAGTATCGAAGTTTGTTAAAGCTTCAACTGAGTCTTGCAGTGTTGAAATTGTTAACTCAAGCATTTCGTTTAATTCAGCTAATGCTTCATCTGATAGTGAAACACGGTTTGAAATTTGGAAATCTACAAGTTCTACAAGGTTTTCTACATGATCACCGACACGTTCAATATCTCCAACAACACCTGCTAAAACAGAATGTTTTTCAGAATCTGTAGGTGAAAGTGGCTTTTCTGATAGTAAAACTAAATACTCGGTAATTTTTTTATCTAAATTGTTAATAGCTCCTTCTAATTGAGTAGCCATGTTTGCGTGTTTTTTGTCTTGTGTATTTAAAAATTGATTTGCTTCTTTTAATCCATGTAATGAGAACTCAGCCATACGGATAATCTCTTTTTGAGCTTCAGTTAAAGCGATGGCTGGAGATTGTTCAATAAAGATTGGATTTAAATGTTGTGGTTTGAAGTCAATCGCTGCATCTTCACCACGAATAATTTTTGTTACGATCCATGCTAACACTGCAATGAACGGGAATTGAATGATTGTATTTGTTACGTTAAATGTTCCGTGTGCAAATGCAATAGTCATTTCTGGATTCAAGTTTAATGATGTTTGGAAATATTGAATTAAACTTGTAAATGGTATTAATAAAATTGTAAAGATAATTGTACCGATAATATTAAAGATAACGTGAACTAATGCTGCACGTCTTGCTGCAATTGAAGTACCGATTGCTGCTAATACAGCTGTAATTGTTGTACCGATGTTATCACCGAATAATACAGGAAGAGCTGCTTGTAAATCGATTGCACCTTGACCGAATAGTTCTTGTAAAATACCGATAGTTGCACTTGAGCTTTGTACAATTAAAGTAAAGACTGTACCGACAACAATTCCTAAAATTGGATTATCACTCATGCTAACTGTTAATTCTTGGAATGATTCTAAAGAACGAAGAGGTTTCATACCTGCACTCATTAACTCTAAACCGAAGAATAACATACCAAAACCGAATACAACTTGACCTACAGAATGTACTTTTTTATTTTTGAAGAAGAATAGTAAGATTGCTCCAATTGCCATAACTGGGAGAGCATATTCTCCGATTTTAATTCCGATAATAAATGCAGTAACTGTCGTACCGATGTTTGCACCCATAATAACACCGATTGCTTGTCTTAATGTCATAAATCCGGCACTTACAAGTCCGACTGTTAAAGCGGTTGTTCCTGAACTGGATTGGATTAATACAGTAACTAACATACCTGCTAGTACACCCATAAGTGGGTTTGTTGTAAAACGATCTAGAATATCGCGAAGACGATCTCCAGCTGCTTGTTGCAGTCCATCGCCCATGTATTTAATCCCGAATAAGAAAATACCTAATCCACCAATGAACTGGAAGATCATATCTTGAACATTATATTCCACGCATTCCACTCCTTAAATTTCATGTACGATGTAATTATTAACTGAACCTTGAGTCACTGTAAACGGTTTGCTAGTAAAATTTACACTAAATTTACAAAGGAAAGAAAAGTTTACAATCCCTTAAAGAAACAACTGCATTTCATTGGTTTTTACCTTGTATAAATCTTAATCTTGTAAAGAAATCACACTTTTTAGAATAATATTGTTCAGTCGAATATCAAGGAAAGTATCTGCGAGTTCATCGTATATTTTTTGATGAAAGTTAAGAAAATATGTAGGGAAATGCATGTAGTTTTAGAACAGCAAAATGAGGAAAAACAATTCTTTTAACATGATAAAAAAGCCACTGAATTATCCAGTAGCTTTTTCCGTGTTTTTATCGCCATGCTTTTGTTTTCTTATGCTTGTAATGTAAATGAAGAGAAAAGCAATAAGTAATAGAGAGGAGTAACGATATACAGTTGCATAGTTTGTAAAGTGAGCAATAAATCCAAAGATAATCGCTCCAGCGCCGATTCCAAGGTCAAATGCGGAGAAGAATGTAGCAGTTGCTACGCCGCGTCGATGCGGTGCTACGCGGTCAATCATCCATGCTTGTAGTGCAGGTTGGATCGCTCCAAAACCACTTCCGTAACATGCTGCAGCAATAATTAAGCTCGGAATTGTCGTCGTATACGACAATAAAATAATACCTGTAAACGTTATAATAACTCCCGGAATGATGACGAATGTATGGCCTTTCGCATCATATAGCTTTCCAGAGAATGGACGAGTCACAGCGATTGCTAGTGCGTTACATAAAAAGAAGAGACTAATATCAGCTATGCCGACTTCTGTAGCAAATAGTGTGATAAAACTTCCGATTCCTCCGTACATTAATGTAATACATAATATTAATAATGAAGGAAGTAAAGCTTTACGCTCAATAAATCCATCGAGAAAAGTACTAGATGATTGTTGTGGAGGCTGTTTCGTTTTTTGGATTTGAAGTAGTTTCGTTAATATTAATGAAACAATTGTGCACGATAATGCACATAAAAAAAGAATTGTGAAGTTATATGTTTGCATAAGCCATAGTCCGATAAGTGGACCGAGGGCCATTGCAATTGTTCCAGAAAGGCCAAAATATCCCATGCCTTCTCCGCGGCGAGCTGAGGGAATTAAATCAGAAACGACAGTTCCATATGTAGTCGTTGTAATACCGAAACCAGCTCCGTGCAAAATACGAACAGCAAGCAAGAGAAAAATAGTTGAGGCGAAAAGGTAACTGCCCATAGCGAGTAAACAGATAGCAGTACCGATCATTAAAATGATTTTTTTATTGAATTTTTGCAAGGCGTTCCCAGTTAGCGGTCTAACAAAAAGTGCCGCAACGGTAAACATACCGACAACAAATCCGATATTTGAACTTGTGCCACCAATTTCTTTCACATAAACAGGTAAGGTTGGAATTAACATTTGAAACCCTAAAAACATACATAAGTTTGCAAAAATTAAAGCAACAAACTCTTTTGTCCATAACGGTTCTCGTTTTACGAGTATTGCTTCTCCCATATATTCATCCCCTATATAAAATTTTCTCTTTTCTTTCGAGTATATGTATTGGCCAATGCAACAGTCAAGGAAGGTGTCTTGAAAACGGATAACAATTTTTAAGGTGAAAAACTGACAAATTTGTGTAAAAGCTACACAACTATGAAAAAAAGATGTAAAGTATAGATGTATAGACTTGTAGGTGTTAAGAATGATAGAAATTGTTTTTTCTTTAAAGAAAGCGGATTCAAAAGAGTAGTGAACAAGAAGGGGATATATACTTTTCACTACATATATTTGAAAAGGTTTACAATATGATGAAGAAAGAGGCGTGTACATATGAGACGATTAGGTATTTCTATTTATCCAGAACATTCAACAGTAGAGAAAGATAAGGAGTATTTAACATTAGCAAGTAAATATGGATTTACACGTGTGTTCACATGTTTATTATCTGTGGATGGAGAAAAAGAGAAAATTATAGAAGAATTTAAAGAAACGATCTCTCATGCGAACGCATTAGGGTTCCAAGTATTAGTTGATATTAGTCCATCTGTTTTTGAACAATTAGGTATTTCGTATAATGATTTATCATTCTTCCATGAATTAGGTGCGTACGGTATTCGTTTAGATGTCGGTTTCTCAGGATTAGAAGAATCAATTATGACTTATAATCCGTATGGTTTGAAAATTGAGATTAATATGAGCAATGGTACGAAGTATGTAGATAACATTATGAGTCACAGACCAAATCGTGAAAATTTAATTGGTTGTCATAATTTTTATCCGCATCGTTATTCAGGGTTATCATACGATCATTTCATTAAATGCTCGAAACAATTTAAAGATTACGGTATGAGAACGGCTGCTTTTATTTCATCATTTGATGCAACATACGGACCTTGGCCAGTAACAGAAGGGTTATGTACATTAGAGCAGCATCGTGAATTACCGATGACAACACAGGCGAAACATTTATTCGCGACGGAATTAATTGATGATGTTATTATTGCAAACGCATATGCGTCAGAAAAAGAATTACAAGCACTAGGTGCATTAAATAAAGAGAAACAAACATTTGATATAGAAATATATGATACAACGACAGAACTAGAAAGAATTATCGTATTAGACGAACCACATTTTTATCGCGGAGATGTATCTGAATATATGATTCGTTCTACACAAAGTCGTGTGAAATATAAAAAAGAAGAGTTTAAACCTCATAATACGCGTGAAATTAAGCGTGGAGATTTATTAATTGATAATGAACAATATGGTCAGTATAAAGGCGAATTACAAATTGCATTAAAAGATATGGTTAATACAGGAAAAACAAATGTAGTTGGTCGAATTGTAGAAGAAGAGATTTTCTTACTAGACTATTTACAAGCATGGGATAAATTCGGATTTACATTAAAGAAATAGAGAGAATATAAAGGGGAAAAACTACTGATTTCAGCAGCTTTTCCCCTTTATATATAAAGAGCGAGAGGAAGAGCTATGACAAAGGTGCATCAGCGATTAATTTCTATTTTAGAGGAATTTTTAGAAGAGAAATCGATGTTAAATCGAGCTTTTTTAGCAGGCCGTTTACATGTATCAACGAAGACGATTCAAAAGGATATAAAATTATTAAATGATATATTGGAAGAAAACGGAGCGAAAATCGAATCGCAAAGAGGGAATGGGTACGAATTAGAAATTATAAAAAAGAAGAAATTTGAAGACTTTTGTGTGAGTCTATTTCAAAAACAGACGGAAAAAATCCCAACTTCTTATGAAGAAAGAATAGCGTACATTCTGCAGCGTGTTTTAATGACAGAGGGATATGTGAAGCTTTCAGAATTAGCGGAAGAGATGTATGTGAGCAAATCAACGGTCAATTTAATTATGAAAGATGTTACAGATATATGTGGTCGCTATGAATTACAAATTGAGAAGAGACCGTATTATGGTATACGTATTGTTGGAGAGGAATTTAATATTCGTTCTTGTTTATCACAATATGGTTTACCGCGTTATGATCATACTCCGTTTCATGAGCAATTTGAGCAGACGGAGACATATTTATCGCTACCGCATATATCACTCATTCGTTCAATTATATTAAAGTATATTGAAGGCGGAACAATATATTTATCTGATATAGAAATTGATAATTTAGTCATTCATATTGCAATCGCATTAAAGCGTTGTCAAAGTCAACATTATATGAAAGGACTGCATGTGGAGCAATCAGAACTTATAATAAAGAAAGAATATACAATTGCGAAGCAAATTTTAGGAGATTTAGAGAAAGAGTTAAAATTTTCATTTCCAGAAGAAGAAGTATTATATGTGACGATGCATTTATTAAGTACTGCTGTTACAACGAGAAATCGCTATGAAAATGTAGAAGAGCTATTAGGAAAAGATATATATGCATTTATGCAACATATTCTTTTTAAAGTAGCGGAAGAACGGAATCTTATTTTTTATTATGATGAGGAATTATTATTTGGATTTGGTATTCATTTAAAAACGTTATTAAATCGTTTGAAGTATAAGTTAAATACGAGAAATCCTCTTTTGGCAGAAGTGAAAAAGAATTATCCGTATGCTTTTGAAATTGCGGTTCTCGTTGGAGATATCATTGGTGAATATACGGGTGAATCGATCCCTGAAAGTGAAATTGGTTATATTGCAATTCACTTCGGCGGAGCTATGAGCCGTTTGCAGGAGCAAAATCAAAAGAAAAGATGCTTATTAGTTTGTGCGACTGGTCAAGGAAGTGCACAACTATTAAAATATAAAATTTTATCACAGTTCCGAGATAAATTAGAGATTGTAGGTATTACAGGCTATTATCAATTGAAAGTAGAAGATCTTTATAAAGAAAAAATAGATTGTATTATTAGTACGATTCATATACCGAGTGGCTTGCCTGTTCCAGTTATAAAAGTGAATTCAATATTTGATGATAAAGAGATTAAATCGATTGGTCAGCGGTTGTTTACGCATGTGAATACTAGTGTGCAGCCTTATATTAAGGAAGATTTAATCTTTTTAAATCATAGTGCTTCTACGAAAGAGGATGTTATTCAGTTTTTATGTGAGAAAGCTGCTGAGAAACGCTATGTACCAGAAAACTTTTATGCTTCTGTTATGGAAAGAGAAAATACGTCTCCGACAGCGGTTGGGAATTCAGTTGCAATCCCGCATCCGATGCAGTTATTAAGTGAGGAAACTTTTTTGATGTTTTGCACACTTGAAAAGGCTGTTGATTGGGGAGATAAAAAAGTACAAGTAATTATTTTATTTAGTGTAAAGCGCAATAATAATGAAGATTTGCAAAGGCTTTATGATTTTTTATATGATATTATGTCTAGTCAAACTACGATAGAGAAACTTACTCAGACCGAGGTAATTGAAGATTTTCAAGAGATTTTATTATCATTTTGAAAAAGTATATAAAAACTTCCGTTACATAACGGAAGTTTTTTATGTTTAATTGTATGCGTTTTCATAATAAGATGAAAATATAGAAAACATATAGCTTGGGGGAATTTAAAATGTCTGATATGCAAACTCCATTTGCGTTAATTTTACATGGTGGCAATGCGAGAAGTGCGGCGCTTGAAGCAATTGCTTTTGCAAGACAAGGAGATTTCGGGAATGCCGGTGAAAAGATGAAACTTGCTAGTGAGGAAATTTCAGCAGCGCATCGTATTCAAACGGATTTAATTCAAGAAGAGGCAAGAGGAAATCATGCAGAAATCAGTTTACTGTTAGTGCACGCACAAGATCATTTAATGAATGCAATTACAGTGAAAGAACTGGCTGAAGAATTTATTGCTCTTCATAAACGAGTAGAAGAGAAAGTGACCGTATAAGATGTACATTTTATTATGTTGTGCAGCAGGTATGTCAACGAGTATGGTCGTAAGAAAAATGCAAGAAGAGGCAAAAAAACAGGGGAAGAATTATAAAATTAAGGCGGTTGATTCAGAACTAGTGAAGCTTGAAATTAAGGAAGCCGATGTCGTTTTAATTGGCCCACAGGTGAAATACTTATTTCCAACTGTAGAGTTTCTTGCAAATTCATACAATATACCAGTTGCGATTATAGACCAACGAGATTATGGCATGTGTGATGGTTTGAAGGTGCTTAAGCAAGCAGAACAATTAGTTTTAGCATAATTATATCTTTTTAAATATAAACATTATAATGTTATAAAGTTTATTTCATTCTTTTATAGTAGAGAGAAAGAGGAGGGCTATTGATGAATGGGTTTATGAGTTTTATGGAACAAAAGATTATGCCAACAACGCAAAAGATTGCAGGACAACGACATTTATTAGCAATTCGAAACGGGGTTATTTCTACATTGCCGTTAACGATCGTCGGATCATTTTTCGTTATCTTTTTAAATTTACCAATTGATGCATATATGGAATGGATTGCACCGTTTCGCCATATTTTAGATATTCCATTCCGATTTACAGTAGGACTAATGGCATTATACGCGGCGTTTGGTGTAGGGGCTTCGCTCGCGAACTTTTATCAGCTCAATCAGTTAAGTGCAGGGTTATTATCTGTACTCGCCTTTTTACTAGCATCAGTGGAACCAATTCAAATTACGAAAGCGGTACCAGGTGTTATTGATGCAGGTAGATATATTTCAGTAGGAACATTAAGTGCAACGTCTTTATTTGGCGCAATTGTTACAGCATTAATTGCAGTAGAAATTTATCATTTTATGATTAAGCATAATATCTCGATTAAATTACCAGATAGTGTACCACCCGCAGTTTCAAATTCGTTTGCAGCATTAATTCCAACGCTAGCAGTTATTCTTTTATTCTGGGGTATTCGCTACGGTTTGAAATTTGATGTGAATACAACGATCACATATTTAATCGCACCATTAAAATCAGTATTAGTAGGAAATAATTTATTCGGTGGTTTATTAACAGTATTCTTAATCGTGTTTTTCTGGTCATTCGGTATACATGGACCAGCGATTTTAGGACCAATTATTCGTCCGATGTGGGATTCAGCAATTCTTGAAAATATGGAAGTATTCACGGCTACAGGAAATGCACATCAGTTACCAAACTTATTTACAGAGCAATTCATTCAATGGTTCGTATGGATTGGCGGATCAGGTTCAACGTTAGCTTTAGTAATTATGTTTATGTTCTCTAAATCTAAGTTCCTAAAAGAGTTAGGTAGATTATCATTCGTACCAGGTTTATTCAATATTAACGAACCAATTATTTTCGGTGCACCAATTGTAATGAACCCAATCTTAATTATTCCGTTCGTTATTACACCGTTAGTGACAACGACAGTATCATATTTCGCAGTTGTTTCAGGTATGATTCCACTTATGATGGCGAAACTGCCATTTACGATGTTAGCACCAATTGCAGCGGTGATTAGTACGGACTGGACAATTATGGCTGGTGTACTTGTACTTGTTAACTTTGTTATCTCGTTCGTTATTTACTATCCATTCTTCAAAATGTATGAGAAACAACAATTAGCAGGAGAGGAGAAAACAGAATGCTCGGAGCAATTATCATCTTAATTACATTCGTGGTCGGACAGTGTATTGCCCATTATTCGAAATGGGTACAAAGTAAATCTTTATTAGTGTTACTACTAGTATCAGTTTTATTTATCGGTTGTTCAATGGGTGCATATGTAATGTTAGGATTGCAATCACCGTACGTAATTATTGTACCGACAATTGTATGTGCAACGTGTTTATCTGCAAAATATAGATTTACGAGCATGGCATTAATACAACGTGTGAAGGAGATGCAAAAGCATGGAGCGTAAATTAGGAATTTCACTTTATCCAGAACATTCAACGAAAGAAAAAGATATGGCTTATATTTCCGCAGCGGCACGACACGGTTTTTCAAGAATATTTACTTGTTTGTTATCTGTGAATCGTCCGAAAGAAGAAATTGTAGCTGAATTTAAAGAGATTATCAATCACGCAAAAGATAACAATATGGAAGTTATTTTAGATGTAGCTCCGGCTGTGTTTGATCAGCTTGGTATTAGTTATAGCGATTTATCATTCTTCGCGGAGTTAGGCGCAGACGGTATTCGTTTAGATGTAGGCTTCGACGGGTTAGCTGAAGCGAAAATGACGAATAATCCGTACGGTTTAAAAATTGAGTTAAATGTAAGTAACGATATTGCGTACTTAGAAAATATTCTTTCGCATCAAGCGAATAAATCAGCTTTAATTGGTTGCCATAATTTTTATCCGCAAAAATTCACTGGTCTTCCATACGATTATTTCATTCGCTGCAGTGAACGCTTTAAAAAGCATGGTATTCGCAGTGCAGCCTTTATTACATCACATGTCGCAAACATCGGTCCATGGGATATTAACGATGGATTATGTACATTAGAAGAGCATCGTAATTTACCAATTGAAGTACAAGCGAAGCATTTATGGGCAACAGGGTTAATTGATGATGTCATTATCGGAAATGCTTATGCGAGTGAGGAAGAGTTAGAGAAACTAGGAAACTTAAATCGCTACATGTTACAGCTAAAAGTGCACTTTGTAGACGAAGCGACTGAAGTAGAGAAGAGAGCTACGCTGCAAGAATTACACGTAAGGCGCGGCGACATAACAGAGTATATGGTACGTTCTACAGAAGTACGTAAAAAGTACAAAGACTATGACTTCCCAGTGCGTGAAAGTGTGCTGCAGGAAAGAGGGCAAGTTGTAATTGGAAACAATTCATTTGGTAAGTATAAAGGTGAACTGCAAATCATTCTGAAAGAAATGCCGATAGATGAACGGAAAAATATCGTCGGTACAATTGCGGAAGAGGAGTTATTCTTACTAGATTATGTAGGAGCTTGGACGCAATTTACTTGTGTGGAATAGGGAAGATAGGGGGCGTTCCAAATTTTGGACCGCCTTTTTAATATTAAAGTACTTTTAACGTCAAAATTTGTCGGTAAATCGATATCTCTTGTCGAATCGTTGATATATTATAAGTTACGATAGATATATTCGAAAAATCGTTGATATATTGTAGGTTACGATAGATATATTTGAAAAATCGTTGATATAATTTCATTTACTATGTTATTTTTCAGTAGTTTAATAGAGTAAAAAAAGAGCCAGTCTCAACGATGAGACTGGCTCTTTTTTATAACTAGTTTAATACTTTAACTGTAACTGTTTTACGTCCCCAGCTACTTGATGAACCTTTATCTGGCATTAAAACGTCGATTTTATTACCTTTAATAGCTCCACCAGTATCACCAGCGATTGCTACTCCGTAACCTTCAACCCATACTTTTGAACCTAATGGAATGACACTTGGATCAACTGCAATTAGTTTCATGTTTGGATTAGCTGTTAAGTTGTGGCCTAAAGCTGATTTTACTTGGTCGCCTGCTTTATAACCATTTTCAAGTGGATCTGCTGTGTAAGCTGTTGCTACAACACGTAACTCACGAGAAGATGATGGTGCACTTGTTTCAGTTTCTTTTGCAACAGGTTGTTGTGTAGCTGGTTTTTTAGCTTTAGCCGCTTCTTGAGCCTTAGCCGCTTCACGAGCTTCAGCTGCTTCTTGAGCCTTAGCTGCTTCACGAGCTTCAGCTGCCTCTTGAGCTTTAGCTGCTTCACGAGCTTTAGCTGCTTCTTGAGCCTTAGCCGCTGCTTGAGCTTCAGCATCTGCTTGAGCTTTAGCTGCCTCTTGAGCTTTAACTTCTGCTTGAGCTTCAGCATCTGCCTGAGCTTTAGCTGCTTCTTGAGCCTTAGCTGCTTCACGAGCTTTAGCCGCTTCTTGAGCTTTAACTTCTGCTTGAGCTTCAGCTGCTTCGCGAGCTTTAGTTGCTTCCACTGCTTTAGCTTTTGCTTGAGTTTCAGCTACTTCCTGAGCTTTAGCTGCTTCACGAACTTTAGCTGTATCTTGAACTGTAGTCGTTTTTTCAACTTTAGCTACTGGTTGAACTTTAACTGGTGCTTTACCTGTTAAGTAAGGAACATGAACATAAGCTGTTTTTCCGTTATATTCAAATTGAATCCAATCATTTTGTACTTGGTGTGTTGTTTCAATTACATCATCTTTTTTCAACTTACCAAGAATCTCTGAGTCTGTGTTTGCCCCAGCACGTACGTTTAATACGTTTGCTGTTACGTAGTAAGTGTCTTTTGTATAGTCAGCGCTTATGAAAGCTTCTTTACCGCTATTCAATTGAACTTTTGACCAACCATTTTCTGTATGTAAAACATTTACTTTATATCCATCTAATAATTTTCCTACAACTTTTGATTCAGTAGTTGGGTTTTCTCGTACGTTTAGTACGTCAGTCGTTACGATTGTTTCTGCTTTAGCAGATGTTGTGAAAATCCCAAGACCAAAAACCGCTGCTGTTGCTATACCCATAAATTTTTTCATAATAGCCTCCATTGCATTTGTTTTCGTTGACCTCATTATAGCAACCATTATTTTCTTATTTGCGAAAAACATAAAATTACAAAGCTTTCGTAATGGGGCATTAATATTCTGTAACAATTCCATAAATATCCTGATAGCGCTTCCTTGTTGTTTTTTGGCGTATTAGGGCATATGAAACATAAAATGAGTAGTATTTCAATTACTGTAACATTAATAATGTTACAGTAATATTTCTTGATGATATCTATAGTGTTACAAAAATAGCTTATTTTACTGTTTGAATGGAAATTTAGTTATGAAACGATAATCTTTTTAGGCGTGAAAATATATAAATGAGGTGAAATTTAATAAAATATCGATATAATTGTTACAAAATCAGTCGAAGTATGGAAAAAATTACGCCTTGATTTTTGTCTGTTACATAGTATTTTTGCAATAATAGAATTAGATAATAGCCTTAGTACCTATAAATAATGAAGAGTATTAGAATGATAGTTGTAACGTGAAACATATATAATAGAAGAAACTCAATTTAGTAGATAAATAAAAAACGCAGGAGTGTAAACTCCTACGTTTTTGTTTATTCATATCGTAAACATTCAATTGGATCCAGTTTGGCAGCTTTGTTAGCTGGCAGTAAACCGAATATAATACCGATTAACATTGAGATACCTACTGCAAGAAGTCCAAGTTCTTTTGAGACAACGAGTGGCCATCCAGCAAAGATTGAGACGATCCAAGCGAAGAAAATACCGAGCATGAATCCGATGAAACCACCAAGTCCTGTTAATATACAAGATTCGATTAAGAATTGTGTTAATACTTTACCACGTGTTGCACCAAGTGCTTTACGAATACCAATCTCACGTGTACGTTCTGTTACAGATACGAGCATGATGTTCATTACACCGATACCACCAACAAGTAAGGAGATAGCGGCAATACCACCGAATACCATTTTCATCATACCAATTGATTCGTCTAGTTGTTTCGTAAATTCACCTAAATCTTGTGCTTCGAATTTGTGCTCAAATTTAGGAGCTTTCATTTCGTTTAAGACAGAAACAGCTTGTTTTTCTACACTTTTACGTTCTGTCGGAGAGGTCATTGTTAATCTTACAGAGTCATACTCATTTACTCCTGAAATGACAGGCGCATTTTCAAGTGATGTATAACCTTCAGGCATAGGCATTCCAAAGTCATTTTTCGTTTCGTATACACCAACTATTTTATACGGCTTTCCTTTTATATCTGTGTATTGATTTGATTCCCAACCACTACTAAATAATTTGTTGAAAGCTTCTTCATTTAATATAACAGCAGGGATTGCTTGATTTAGTTCACTGTCATTTAATTCACGACCGTGAACTAATTTTATTTTCGAATCTGTCATAAAGGCGCCTGTTCCACCTTTTAAATCAAGATTTACATCTTTTGAACCAGCAGATGCTTTTACTTTCATACTTACGTCTGGATACACATCTTTAACGCCTGGTACAGTTTGCAGACGGTTTAGCATATCAGGTGTGATTTTGGCACTATCTGTTCCGTAATCAGGATTGTTGTAGTAAATCGTTACTTCGTTATCTTTTCCTTGGCCTAATTCTTTTTTAAACTTTGCGTTTGTACCATCACCCATTGAAATGATAGTAATAATGGCACTAATACCGATAATAATACCTAACATCGTTAAGATAGAACGCATTTTATGAGCAAAGATAGAGGAAAGGGCCATGCGTATATTTTCACTCGTATTCAAAATTAACCTCTCCAATCTTGGACGATATTTCCGTCACGAATTACAATTTGACGTGCTGCAGCTTCCCCGATTTCACGGTCATGGGTAATCATAATGATTGTTGAGCCTTGTTTATTTAATTCGTAAAAGAGGTCCATAATTTGTGTGCTTGTTTTCGTATCAAGTGCTCCCGTCGGTTCATCGGCTAAAATGAATTTTGGGTTATTTACGATTGCACGTGCAACGGCGACACGCTGCTTTTGTCCACCTGATAATTCGTTTGGTAAGTGAGTAGCGCGATCAGCTAAACCGACTTTTGTTAAAGCAGCTAATGAGCGCTCGCGTCTTTCTTTTTTATCGACTCCAGCGTAAATAAGAGGTAGTTCTACATTTTGAAGCGCTGTAAGTCTCGGTAATAACATGAAGTTTTGGAATACGAATCCAATCTCTTTATTACGTACGTGTGCAAGTTCTGTTTCAGACATGTTTGAAATATTTTGACCGGCTAGTTCGTACGTACCTGTCGTCGGTTTATCTAAGCAACCGATAATGTTCATTAATGTTGATTTACCAGAACCAGAAGGTCCCATAATTGAAGTGAATTCTCCTTGGTTCAATGTTACGTCAATTCCGTGTAATATTTGAACGGACTCTGCACCATTTTGGAAGGATTTCGTGATGCCTTTTAAGTTAATCACTGGGCGACAACCTCCATACCATCTTTTAAGTCTTTTTCAGGTTTAGAGATAATTTCCTCTCCTTTTTTCACTCCAGAAACTTTTGCTTCGCTATCAGTCTCGAATTCAACAGTAACTGCTTGTTCTTTCGCCTTACCGTCTTTTACAACGAAGACAACATTTTTGTCACCTTTTTTCACGATACTGCTTTTCGGAACAATTGTACCAGTTGCTTCGCCAGATTTACTTGTTACGTAAACGTGGAAGCCGTTTTGTAATTCGTCACTATTATCTAATGTGACAGTGAATTGATAGTTAGAAACAGTTTTATTTTCATCCATGCTCTTTAATGGTGTAGAACCGATTTCTGTTACTTTTCCTGTCCAAGTCTTACCAGCGACAGTTTTTGATGAAACAGTTACTTCTTGCCCAACTTTCATACTAGCAAGCTCATATTCAGAAAGTTGACCTTTTACCTTAAATTGACCAGCGTGACGAAGAGTAACGCCGCTCATACCTGTTTTTTCGTCAGCAGTTTTCACGATATCATCAATTACGCCATCAGCAGGACTTGTTACAGAAAGATTGTTTACTTTCTCTTTTGCTGTTTTAATCATTTCATCAAATTTTTCAACATCAAACTTTTTCATTTCAAGTTGTGATTCTAATTGCCCAACTTCAGCTTCTGATGCTTTTAATGCTTCAGCGGGAAGGCCTGCATTTTTATCTTTTTGTAACTTTTGTTTCGCTGCATCAAGTTGTTTTTGGAACAACGTTACTTCTTTTTGTGCGATTTTCTTTTGCATTTCTGCTTCTGTTACACCTTGTTTAGCAGTCGGGTCATTGTATTTAAATAGAAGCTGACCTTTTTTCACTTCATCGCCTTTTTTTACAGCTAATTCATATGTTCCTTTTGTTGGATCGAATGAAATAGTTTCAATTCCGTTTGGAATAACTTCGCCACCAAATTTTTGCGCGTTTTGGATTTGTTTTTCAGTTACTTTATATCCGCTATATGCCATTGCTACTTCTGAACCGCCTCCAGCAAATGCAAAGTATGATCCAGCTGCAATTCCGATTGCTACTACACTAGTAATTAACACTTTATTTTTCTTTTTCATCTATTTATCACCTTTTCGTTCGTTTTAGTATCTACATTAAGTATAGAAGAGGTGAAGAATCTGACAAATCGTTTTAGCTTACAATAACCTTACAGTTTTGTAAGGTATGAATATGTAAATGTAAGGTAGAGGTTGTCCTAGTGTAAGCAAATGAATTGACTCGTCGTTTCTTTCTTACAATAATATTGTATGGAGGAAAGGAGGAAGGAAGATGGAAGCTTATTTTAGCGCACACCCATTAAAACCATTTATTCCATACTCAAGGCAACATGCCCTTATATTATTTATTATGTTGGTGGGGATATTTTTTCTGTATCAATACCAAGATGTATTACGTCAAAGTGAGTGGAATATAACGGTTCGATATGCAATTGCATTTTTATTTATGGGTAGTGAAATTGGGCTTCATATGTGGGAGTGGAAAGCGGGGATTTTTGAGCTAGCTACTTCATTACCGTTTGAATTATGTACGATTAGTTTATTATTAGCGTCGATTATGATCGTAACGAAAAGTTACCGCATATATGAGATTGTATTTTTCACGGGAATTATTGGTGCATCACAAGCTATTTTAACGCCAAACTTGCAGTATGCTTTTCCGCATTTTCGTTTCATTGAATATTTTATCGCGCATATATTGCTCATTTGGGCACCACTCTTTATGACTTGGGTGGAAGGCTATAGACCGACCTTGCAATCTATTAAGCGTACGATGATATTTTTAAACATATTGATCCCGCTTGTTTCGTTTGTGAATTATAAAACAGGCGGTAATTATATGTTTTTAGCTCATAAGCCAGAAACAGCTTCACTACTCGATATGTTAGGACCGCATCCTTACTATATTATTTCATTAGAACTCGCAGCACTTATTGGGTGTTTTATTTTGTATATGGCGTTTGCAAAAAGAGAAAGGCATGCGCATAAAGAATCACTAGGATCATAACCTAGTGATTTTTTATGTTTGAATATTTGCAATTCAGAAAATTAAGAATAAAATTAGAGAGTAAAATATAAAGAGAGAGAAGGGAAAACGTGGTCAAAAAAGTTTTTCTGAATGGGATGGAAGTGACAATTCAATTTATTATTTCGATTTTGGGGATTATTATGTTAGGGGCTCTGCCGAAATTGTTTTATGGATTTAAGCTGGATGTATCAAAGTACATACAGAGTTTAAAAGAAGTGTTTGTGAACTTAATGGATATTTCCAATTTGCAATATGTGAAAGGTAAATTTTTATTTCCGCAGCTGTTCGTCCATTATAAAGAAACGATTATTATTTTTTTAGCTGCTTTTTTTATTTCATTATTTGTAGCATTTTGTATTGTTTATGTAATTATGAGTAGTTCACCGCGTATACAACATCGAATTAAATCATTTCTTATCTTCCTAGAATCTATTCCAGATATCCTTCTTATTTTAGTATCACAAATTTTAGTTATATGGTTTTTTAAACAAACAGGTTTTTTACCTTTTCAAATTGCTTCAATTGGAGGGGAGTCGATTAGAGGATTGCCGATACTTTGTTTGAGCATCCCGACTACGATTATGTTTGTAAAAATGGTCGTGCTTCGTTTTGAAAATGAACTAGAAAAAGATTATGTACTATTTGCTAAGGCGAAAGGGCTGGGGCGCTTTCATATTTTAAATCGTCATATTTTACGAAATGTGTTGCTTAGTACATTATTCTTTGCGAAAACGAATATCTTTTTTATGTTATCTAATTTATATATTATAGAATGGATTTTTAATACGGGTGGTATTTTTATGTTTTTGAAATCGTATTTTGGTATTAGAGTTGAGGTTTTCATCGTTAGTGTGCTTCTTATATATATTCCGATTTTTATTTTATTTAAATTGTTTCATTATCTCATTCCGGCTGCGATGAAGGAGAGATTATAATATGTGGACGTATATAAAACGTGATAAAAGATTTTGGATAAGCATTGGGTTTCTTCTCCTATTAGTTCTTTTGAGCATCGGAAATACGTTATGGAATGATGGACATATTAGACAAGTTACATTGCAATATGATGCGGATGAAAATCCACAAGTGCCACCGTTTCCACCTTCATTACAATTTTTACTCGGGACAGACCGGAAAGGGTATGACCTGTTACATTTAGTCATTGAGGGCGCGAAGTGGACGATTGGTATATCTATTTTAATTGCGGCACTTAGAATGGTAATAGGTGTGTTTTTCGGTGTCGTACTCGGAACGTATATAAAAAGAGGATTTTCAAAAATTGAGGCTTTCTTTGATAGTTTTACAGTTATTCCGACAGTTATGATTGCGTATTTTTTTCTTCAATCTGCAAATGCATTTGGAAGCGGAGAGGAGACAACAACCTTTTTTGAAAGGGCTTCGTTTCAAGTGGTATTACTTGTACTGCTTGTAATGCCAGTTATTGCACTGTATGTTGCGAAGGAAGTTCGTAAATTGCGAACGGAAGAATTTGTTGATGCCGCGCGCATATTAGGTGGATCGAGAAGACATATTGTTATAAAACATATTTTTCCGCATCTCTATATGCCGTTTATACTCGTATTTCTTCAGCAGTTTACGCAGACTCTTACTATTTTACTGCACTTAGGATTACTTGAAGTGTTCTTTGGTGGGACTGTAATGTTTGGTGGACCTATAAAAGAGGTGGAATCTTATACGCATGAATGGTCAGGTTTAATTGGAGTATACTTTAGGTCATTAACAGTGAATCCGTGGATTCCTCTCGTTCCGATTACATTTTTTGGACTTACTATTTTTTCAGGAAATATGATTGTAAAAAGTATCGAAGAGGCGATGATGAAAGTAAGGTTAGGAGGAGAGCTAAAGAAGGATGTTGTAGAAGAGGAACAATCTGTTGTGCAGTCGAAAGAAGAGTTATTTACTTTTAAGCATACGATGTGAAAATAAAAAGAAGCAAGCATGTATTTCATGCTTGCTTCTTTTCTTTATTTTGTAGAAACTTCGCCTTCAGCTTCTGTTTGCGGAATAAAGTATCCGATTATACCACCAATTATTGCTGGAACGATCCAGCCGATTCCTAAGTTATAAAAAGGAATCGTGTGTACGATATTAGCGATAAAACTTGGTATCATTCCCACATTATCAAGTGCATGAATACAGCTAATAATGAATGCTGCGATCATTGCTCCGATGTAGACAGAAGGTTTACGTTTCGTATATTTATCGATAAATGATACGAAAATTAAAATGATTGTAATTGGGTACAAAATAATTAATACAGGTAGTGTGATTTTAATTAATAAGCTTAATCCTAAGTTTGAAATAACGAAACTAAAGATACAAACGTATAGTACGAGCTTTTTGTAAGAAACATTTGTTAATACTGTTGCGAAATAGTTTGCAAATGCACTTACAACACCAATTGCTGTTGTTAAACAAGCGAAGATAATGGCGATACTTAATAAAACATTACCGCTTGTCCCAAAGAATTGGTACATAACAGTTGCTAATAGTTGACCACCGTTCTCGAATTGTCCCAAGTTTCCGTTTGAAGCTCCGATATAACCGAGTAAGAAGTAAACAATTGTTAAGAATAGAGCAGCGATACTTCCGCAAATGATTGTATATTTCGCGATAGATTTCTTCTCTTGTATACCGTTTTGACGAATTGCATTTACAACAATTGTTGATAGTACGAGAGCGCCAATTGCATCTAACGTTAAAAATCCTTCAAGAAATCCTTTGAAAAACGGGATGTCTTTATAGTCACCGATAGGCTCTGCAAACGTTCCTGGTGAAAGAATCGCTTTTGTTGCCATAATTGCAATAATTACAAGTAAAATTGGCGTTAATATTTTACCGATATGATCTACTAGCTTGGATGGATTTAATGATAAGAAGTAAACGACTGTAAAGAAAATCGCACTAAAAACTAACATAGAATACCATTGATCTGGGAAAAGTGGTGCAATCCCAATTTCATAAGATACAGATCCAGTTCGTGGAATAACAAATAGTGGGCCGATTGAAAGATAAATAATGATAGCGAATACTGCTGCGAATTTTGGATGAACACGGCTCGCTAAAGTGTTAAAACTACCACCAGCAAGGGCAACAGCAACGATAGCAAGTAAAGATAAACCGACGTCTGTAATAATAAACCCTGTAATGGAAACCCACATATTTTCTCCGGAAGAAAGACCAAGAAGGGGCGGGAAAATCATATTACCAGCACCGAAGAAAACTGCGAATAGTAATAAACTAATCGAAAGTATTTGCGCTGGTTTCAAAGTTGTACGCATATAAAGAAAATCCTCCTAATGAGTATTTTTGTCGAAAATTCAAATAATTTGTCGAGTAACTGTTATTATTTTAAAGGTCTGATGACTAGAAAGCAATAGGGAATTTTGAAAAAATTAAAAAATAATGCATTAAATCGAATAAATATACTATTTGTATGTTTAATAGGGAGGATTTAACTTTTAACGTAAAAAAACACATATCGTTAGGATATGTGTATTAAAAATATATTTTTCTATCGCGTTCTTCTTTTAAAATTTCAACGGCTTCTCGGAAGCGTTGTGAATGGACAATTTCTCGTTCGCGTAAAAAGCGTAAGCTGTCATTTATGTCGGGATCGTCAGATTGGTTGATAAGCCATTGATATGTGGCACGCGCTTTTTCTTCAGCCGCAATATCTTCGTATAGGTCGGCAATTGGATCACCTTTAGCTTGTATATAGGTTGCAGTAAATGGAACACCAGCTGCGTTATGGTAATGAAGTGCGCTGTCATGATCGACGTAATGAGGATCGAGACCAGCTGCCTTCATCTGTTCAGGAGTCGCATCTTTTGTCAGCTTATAAACCATCGTAGCAATCATTTCAAGATGCGCAAATTCTTCTGTACCAATATCGGTAAGGAGGCCAATGACTTTATCTGGGATTGTATAACGCTGATTTAAGTAACGTAGTGCAGCAGCTAATTCTCCATCTGCACCACCGTATTGCTCAATTAATAATTTTGCAAGTGCTGGATTACAAGTTCCTACTTTAACAGGGTATTGTAATTTTTTTTCATAAATCCACATAGTTTCTCTCCTTTATATTTGCCATGGCCAAGGACCTTTACTCCATTCCCAAGGGGCATTAGAATAACTGTTCCCAAACTGTTGGAGTGGTCCGTATTTTTCTTCCATCTTTTGTTTTAATACTCTTCGTTTATAGGAGAAATCATTAAATTGATTAATAGCAGCGGTGTCATCTGGATGTGTATCTAAATAAAGAGTTAGTTCAACTAGTACAAAGTCTAGTTCTTGAAGCTCCAGTAACAGCTGATAATATTCTTCTGGTAGCGATTGAGTCACGTCAGTAGTCACCGCCCTTTTTTATAAGGATTTTCATAATAGTCATAAAAAACTGGCCATAAAGTCCCTTTTTGTAGCGCTTCTTTTGGTGTGAATTGTGGTAAGTTTGGCGGTTGAAAACCTAAAAATAAATTAGGAGGAGTAGAATAATATTTCTTTCCAATAGGAGGACAAGGATCGAGAGGACTATGATAGGGCACGAATGATCGCATATATTTATTCATGGATAAACCTCCTTAAATGTTCATTACTACGTATTGTATTCAGACATAATAGGCCTTTATGACACATATAAAAAAGTAATAGGTACGGGGGGAATGAATGTGGAGAATGTGAAACAATTCATTGTATTGGAAGTGAAAAACTTAAAGGAAACTTTGTATTTTTATGAAGGGATTTTAGGAATCAAGCCTAGTTTAGAAAGACCCCAATTAGATGTAACAGGGGTTTGGTATGATGCTGATTCAATGAGAGTTAGTTTTGTAATGAATCGTAGTTTGGGTGGGCGTGAGAAGAGTGTTACGGATTCGGTTGATGTACTAATGTTTTCAATTTCTAACATAGAGAACTTAAAGAAGAGGTTAGTGTTTTATAAAATTGCATATACAGAAAACAAAAGTGAGAAGAGTATTGTAGTACAAGACCCAGATGGATATAAAATTCAAGTGATAGAGAAGGACGAATAAACGGAGGGGATTTAGTGGAGAGGAATTATGAAGAAAGTGCATTGTTTGAGCATCAATTTTGGCTAAAGGTGCTTACTGATCATTCGCAATTTTTACTTGATGCATTAGCTCCGAAGGAAAAAGAGGATATAAAAAAGGCCACTTATTTTGTTGAAACATTTACGAATCTGTTAAATAAAGTTCGTAATGTGAATCTCATTGCGTTTTCAAAAGAGGCAGAACGAGCCGCAAAGGAAATACGAACGTTTAAATTAAGTATTATACAGAAACAACTCGAGGGAAAAATCACTATTCATTTTACGCCAACTTTCATCAATCATATGGTAAACGAAGTAGAAGAGTATATAACAGTGTTAGAATTTTTAAAGAAAGGAGAAGTTCCACCTGTTTTTCATGAATTACATTATCATCTCGTTTGGTTAACGGATGCGGCTGGCCATGCAGGGTCTATTTCTGGTGGATTAGATCTTGTTGAAAAAAGATTAAAAGAGAAAAGCGAAGAATTTACGAAGCATTTTGAACAATTTTACTTAAAGGCAGTTGAAATGACGGGGTATTTACGGACAGAGCTTCATCATTTTCCTGCATTAAAGAAGTTTACAAAAGATGTTTCACTTGAGTTAAAATTATTTTCGCATTTTCTCCATGAGGTTGAAGAGCTGGAGTTATCGAATGAAATATTAAGTGCATTATCTGCTAGAATGGCGGATCATATGGCAAGAGAAGAATGTTATTACTTATTAAAATTAGCACAATCGTCTGGACTTGAGATGCCAAAATGTAATCCGCTTTAAAGAAAAAAGAGGTCAATTTTATTTGGCCTCTTTTTCTGTTTTATTGTCTCTTTTTATTTTTGCTTGTTCAATACTTGCCTGTAATGTCTCCATAATATTGATGATGTTTGGAGTTGGAGAGATTGTTTCGGTTTTTTCCTGTTGTTCAATTTTGTTTTCGATTAGGTCGGTAAGGGCTTCTTTATACTCATCTGTATACATCTCTTGTTCAAAAGGATTTGTAAGATGGTGGATTAAATTGATTGCTGCTGTGAGTTCTTGTTTTTGAATCGGATAATTTTCGTTACTTGGTAAGTTAGGTGTATTTGTTATATCGCGAATTTCATTAGGGTAGTGAATAGTTTGTAATATAAGCCCATCTTCAAAGTTACGGATAATAGCTAAATGTTGTTTTTTTCTAATGGAAATATGGATAAGACCAAGTTTATTCGTACGTTCAAGTGCTTCTTTTAATAATAAATACGATTTTTCATGTCCAGGGGTAGGGCCTATAAAATAAGAACGATCGTAGAGAACAGAATCAATTTCGTTATTTTGGATAAAAGATATAATACGAATAGATCTTGGTTCGTGAGCTTTTTGCAATTCAGCTAATTCTTTTTCATCCATAATAATGTACTTATGAGGTGCGTATTCATAGGCTTTTACAATATCTTTATCATCAATTTCTTCATCCGTACAATCAGGAGCAAATTTTTTATATTTAATAGGTGTTAAGCATTCTTTATGAAGACTTAAAAATTTTATATCGTTTTCTTCTACGGCACTGTATAGTTTGATTCCTATATTTAATAGTCCAAGTGAAAGGGCACCTTTCCATACGGTATGCAAATGAAGCCTCTCCTTTCATTCAAAAATGATTATGTATATTATGAGATAGTAAGAAATTTCCTATACGTTTTTTGTTTTTACGGAATGTTAAGCAGAAGGATGTGGGATATAAAATATATTGACAAGCCCTCCAAAATATTTTAATGTGATTGTATAAAATTGTGTATATAAAGGGGAGTAACTTATTACAGTAAAGTCGTCATTACAGGGAGAAACCCTCGGCTTTATTGGCAACGTTTCGTTGTTAGTGAGACCTTTACCAGCAATGGTAAAGGCCCCTTATTGTCTTTTTTAGGACCCTTACCATGTTTGGTAGGGTCCTTTTTGTATACAAAGAGAGGAGATATAAAAATGAAAAAACTTATTAGTAGATTAAGAGTTGTATTTCATGTTCGCCGATTTGTTCCATTCCTATTTGACTTTTTCACTTCAAAAGAGGTTTCAATAAAGAAGAAAATTTTATCTATTGCGTTTTTTAGTTGGTTATGTTGCGATGCCGCTCGATTTAATTCCAGACTTCTTACCGTTTATCGGTATTTTAGATGATATTGGAATTGTATTATTTATTTTGAACCGAATTGTAAAAATGGCGCCAGTTCAATTACAAGAAAAGCATAACGTAAACGTAGGATAGGAGTTGGGGTAGAAAATATGGAGCAAATTATTTTAGATATAATCGAGTTTTTAAAGCAATTTTCTTATTTTGGAGTTGTGTTAGCATTAACGTTTGAATTTATTCCAGCAGAAGTAGTTTTGCCCATGGTTGGTTATTGGGTGTACGAGGGAGATATGAATTTTTGGCTTGCTGTATTAGCCGGAACCCTCGGCGGAACGACAGGACCTTTAACGTTATATGCAATCGGTTATTACGGTGGTCGTCCTCTATTAATAAAATACGGGAAATACTTCTTCATTAAAGAAGAACAAATTCAAAAAGCAGATGATTTCTTTGAGAAATATGGACCGGTTGTAGCATTTGTTGGACGCTTTGTGCCAGGAGTTCGAACGCTTATTTCTGTTCCATGTGGTATGGCGAAAATGAACATATGGAAATTTAGCATATATACATTTGTAGCAATGTTCCCGTTAACGACTTTGTATGTTTATTTTGGAATGAAATTAGGTCCACATTGGGAAAAAGCAGCGGATGTTGTTGGGCAATATATGTTACCGATATTAGTGGTCGTAGTTATTATTGTAGGTGGTATATTAATCTATAAATTTATGAAAAAAAGAAACAGAACGGAATCTATCTAGTCATTAGCACTCAGGTTAAATTTTTGAAAATAGATGAATAGTACAGGCAAAAGACTCTGAGGGACATACACATATAGGGAATATAAAAGAGAGAGGGGAAACAACTATGTCTTGTGAGTGCTCAGGGTCAGCATTAACTTGTTGTCCAGATAAAAATTATGTGCAAGATAAAGTGTGTAGTCCGTGGTCTGCTACTGTAGTTGCAACAGCAATTGATAATGTTCTCTATACAAATAATATCAACCAAAACGTAGTTGGTACTGGTTTTGTTAAATATGATGTTGGACCGGGCCCAATTACTGTAGAAGCGCTTGATTCTGCTGGGGGTACAATTGATACACAAACATTAAACCCAGGAACGAGTATTGCTTTTACGTATCGTCGCTTTGATAGTATACAAGTTGTGTTACCTGCAACACCTGCTGGAACGTATCAGGGAGAATTTTGTATTACAACACGTTATCCACTTTCATAGCAGAATAGGAGAGGATCGAAATGGGAATGAGAAGTTCCAGTTTGTCTTGTTGTTCTAATAAAACACTTGTGCAAGACCAAGTATGTACAGACTGGTCTATTACAGGTGCTGGTACTCAAATTGTATATACAAATAATATCACGCAAGAAGTATATGGTTCAGGTTACGTGAAATATGATGTAGGTGCCAACCCGATTACAGTTGATTTTTTAGTAGGTGCAACAGTAGTTGATACAATTACTGTACAACCACAAAGTAGTGGTACTTTCACTGTCCGATATTTTACTACTGTCCGAATTACTACGACAGGAACGACTGTTAATCAAGGTGAGTTTTGTATTACAGTACGTTATCCAATCTCATAAAAAGCATACCGTAAACGGTATGCTTTTTATATTAAGGAAATAATGAAATTGGTATTCTATAAGCAACATGTAAATTCACAACAGTACTTGCCTTCTAAATATAGTGAAGGATTACTTGTTATATTGATAATATTGACCGACTGTAGGTCTTTTCCTGTGTACGATATTGTATTACCAGGAAACACAGTGAAAATATTGGTTACTGTTCCAACGATTTGAATTGTAATTGCTTCGGTGCTGCTAGTACTATTGTAAACCGAGATAGTACCTGATATAAGTAGTATCCCATCACTTTGCCATAGTATCATTGATTGTGATGCATCTTTGGCAGATGGGATGGTGTTATTAGTTATGAGGAAGTTCCCTGCAAATTCATTTGTTACTCGCTCGCAATTTGGATTTGGAGGAGGGGGCGGTGGACAAGGGTCTGGACAAATAATAGATAAAGGAGCGAAACAGCCGATATTTTTTTTATTCTTCAATATACCCCCTCCTTTTAAGTTGTCTTTTATTACTATTAAATGTAAAAGCATGGCCGATGTGTTAAAAAAAGAAGGAAATATTAAAAATTAAGATTGTCTAATAGGCTTAAACTTTAACTTATCATTAGTGTTATAGAAAAGATTATATGTGAATAGTCATAGGAAAAGAATGATCAGACTCTTTTAGACAAAAGGTGGTTGTATACAATAGTACGAGGAATGTTGGACTTAATTTCTAATTAACTGTATATTTACAAAAATCTAATAAAGTTCATTTGTTATTTAAACGACATTAACATGTATTAGATAAAATAGCCCTTGTAATGAATCAATTATTATGAGGAGGATTCAAGTGGACAGAAATGCTTTAAGAAAAGTAAAAGGCCTTATTGGATTATTAATGGTTTTTGTATTAGCATTTGTATCATTTCCGTGGAGTACATCAGTTAAAGCGGAAGAGAAGAAGCAAGAAAAGGCATCAAGTGAGAAGAAGATAGTTTTTCCAGTTGTAAGTGATGTGCATATTAAAAACAGTGGAACAGATGATACGTTTCGCTGGAAAAGAGCGATTGAACAGTTTAATACACTAGCACCAAAGCAAGATGCATTTGTTATTGTAGGTGATTTCACAGATACAGGATCAGTGCAGCAATATGATCGTTTCATGCAAGTATATAATGAAAATGCAAATAAAGATGCAGTGCGAATGAATTCTCTTGGTAACCATGATTATTGGAACGGTTTATCTGTAGAGGGCGCACAGAAGCGTTTCTTAGAAAAAACAGGAATGGAATCGATTTACTATCACAAAGTGGTAAAAGGGTATCATTTCCTTGTTATGTCTCCGGAAGATGGGACAACTCATGGATATTATTCAGACAAGCAAATTAATTGGTTAAAAGAAGAAATGGCAAAGGCACAAAAAGATGATCCAGAAAAACCGATTTTTGTATTTTTACATCAGCACATTAAAGATACAGTATACGGTAGCCAAGAATGGGGAACGCAAGATAGCGCAAAAATTAATGCAGTATTAAAAGAATACCCACAAGTTATTACGTTTTCAGGTCATTCACATTATCCGTTAGATGATCCGAGATCGATACATCAAAAAGACTTTACATCAGTTGGTACATCTTCAGTAAGTTATATGGAAGTTGAAGGTGGTAAAGTACAAGGGAATATCCCGCCAGGAGCTAGTACGTTAAGCCAAGGTTTATTAGTAGAAGTAGATGATAAAGAAGTAACGATTAATCGTCGTGATTTCCATACGAATTCTTGGACAGGCGAGCCTTGGAAAATTAAATTACCAGCAAAGAAAGAAACATTTACACATGTAGAAGATCGTGATAAAGAAAAGCCTTACTTTGCTAAGGATGCAAAGCTTGCTGTATCAAATGTAACAGAAAATGCGGCAACAGTAACATTTCCACAAGCATTGGACAACCTCCTTGTTCACTCTTACCGTGTACAAGCTAGAGATAAGCAAACGGGTGAAATAAAAAATAAATTGTTAGCATTCTCAGAGTTTTATCGTGATCCAGTGCCGAAAGATCTTACGTTTACGCTTGCGGGGTTAGATGGCGGGAAAACATATACACTTGAAGTAGTTGCGATTGATTCATTTGGCAATGAAACCGCGCAGCCGTTAACGGCAGAAATTACTACGAAAAAAGATGATATTGATCCGAATGTAAAAGTGCCAAAGGCTGATGTTTTTGATGTGAATTTTGCAGATGGTACATTTAAAGACAATTCACCATTTGGAACAAAAGGTGATGTGAAGGGCAATGTGACTATTGAATATGATAAAGCATTGAAAAAGAATGTTATGAAGTTAAACGGACAATCTAATACATTTGGATACCTTCCATTTTCAGCAGCACAAAAAGAGAAAGTAGCAAATACATTTACGTTAGAAACGGTATTTTCAATGAATCAAATCCGTGGACAAGGTATTTTGCAAAATACAGAGAGCGGTGGAATTGGATTTGAGTCTACAGGAAGCGGCTATGTTGAATTATGGGCTCACATTGGCGGCAGTTATAAACGTGTTGGAGTTCAATTAGAAGCAAACAAAACATATCACTTAACAGGAACGTATAACGGAAGTGAAGTAGCTATTTATGTCGATGGTAAAAAAGTAAATAGCCAACCAGCTACAGGAAAAGTGTATCATCCAAATGTACCATTTGCACTTGGAGCTGATCCTGATAGTAACGGCAATGGTGGTATTCCGTTAAACGGTAAAATCGCGCTTGCGAAATTATATAGTAAAGCGTTAAGTTCTTCAGAAGTATTAGCAGCGTACAATGAGTTTTCTAACCGTACGAAGTTAGAGCAAGTAAATGCGTTATTTGAAGAACTTGGAAAAGTAAAAGAAGTGTTAGCTGGTACGTATGAATTTGGTGATAAGCCAGGTCAATATTCAAAGGAAGCATTTCAAGAACTAGAGAAAAGCTATAATAATGCAAAACAAGTGTTTGAAAATGTAGCAAGTAATGGAGAGCAAATTGTTCAAGCGTATAATGAATTAAAAACTGCAAATCAAACATTTATACAATCTAAAGTAGTAGAACAACCGAAAACATTGAAAGAAAAATTACAAATTCATATTGAATCTGCAAAAGTAGTAGTGAAAAAGGCGCAAGCTGCAAACGTAACGGACGGTTCAGTGAAAGCACTGAGTCAAAAAATTACAGTGGCAGAAGCTGTAGTGAAAGATGTAAAAGTAAAAGATACACAGGTAGAAACAATGAATCGTACGATGGAATATGCAATTTCACTCGTTGAAAAAAGCATAAACAAGTAAGAGAGAAGAAAAGAAGCTTATCATGATAGGCTTCTTTTTTGTTATACTAAAAATAGCATAGAAAAAAGGAGCGAATAATTTGGAACAGAAAAAGCTAAAAAGAATTCTTGAATATGTATGGATCGCGGTTGTGCTCCTTGTAGGATATTATCTCTTAAAAGAGAAAAGTATTTGGGTTTTATTTTTAATGACTTTCTTATTAGCAGGACTAGGAACGTTATTTATTAACTTTTTCTTTGATAGTTTGAATGCCTGGAAGAATAAAAAGAAGGGAACGAAGTAAAGGAGGGAATATATGCAAAAGTGGAAGCTCATATATCAGGTGATTATTTTTCTATTGCTTGTAGGTATTGGAATGGTTAAATACTCGACATCAATAGGAAATTGGGCATGGCTTACAGCTTGCATCGGCATATTTTTCATTTTACAATCGTTGACGAAAAAATATAATAGTACAGAAAGATAGCTCACCGCTAAAACGGCGAGCTATTTTGTTATGCTTTTTTCTTTTCATCATTTGTTTTTTCAATAGCTAAATGACTATGTTTCCTAGAGTAGAAGAAATAGAAGCATAAGCCGACTATAAGCCAAACTGCAAAGCTAATCCATGTTGTTTTAGACAAATTGATCATTAAATATAAGCAGCAAAGAATCGCGACAACTGGTAATACAGGTACGAAAGGTGTACGGAATCCACGTTTTAAATCAGGGTGTGTTTTTCGTAAAATAAGTACTGCGCAGCAAACGAATGTAAAGGCTGTTAACGTGCCGATGTTTACTAAATTCGCTAGCAAATGTAAGTCTAAAAGGCCTGCTAATAAAGCAGCAACAACGCCAGTAATCCACGTATTTAATAAAGGGATTTTTACTTTTTTATTTACACGTGCTAACGCTTTTGGAAGTAAACCGTCACGGCTCATCGCATACGAAACGCGAACTTGTCCATACATAACGACTAAGAGAACGGTTGTCATTCCAGTCATCGCTCCAACAGCGAGTAGTCCTGCAATTGTATCCTCACCAACGAAATGCAATGCAAATGCAACTGGATCAGAAACGTCTAATTGCGTATAAGGAACCATACCTGTTAAAACGAAAGATACAATCATATATAAAACAGTACAAATAAGAAGCGAACCGATAATACCAATTGGTAAGTCGCGCTGCGGTTTTTTCGTTTCTTCTGCAGCGGTTGCGATTGCATCAAATCCTAAGAAGGCGAAGAATACAGTGGCAGCTCCGGTAATAATACCATCGTATCCGAACGGAATGAACGGTGTCCAGTTTTCAGGTTTTACATATTTTGCACCTGCTACGATAAAGGCAATGATAACAGCTAGTTTAATAAGAACCATAATATTATTAATGCGTGCACTTTCACGTATACCAAAACTTAAAAGGCCAGTAATAAGAAGTAAAATACAGACAGCAGGTAAATCGATGAGACCACCTTTTCCTACGCCGGGGGCCGAGGCGATTATGGTGGGCAGGTGTATATTGAACCCTTGTAGTAATGATTGCAAATAACCAGACCAACCGACAGCTACTGCTGCAACGGCAAGTAAATATTCGAGCATTAAACACCATCCGACGATGAAGGCGACGACTTCTCCGACTGTCATGTATGCGTAAGTATACACACTTCCTGAGACAGGAATAGAAGAAGCAAATTCAGCGTAACAAAAGGCTACACAAGCACAAGTAAATGCAGCAATAAGGAATGATAGCATAATACCAGGACCAGAATGTTTTGCTGCAACAATACCTGTTAATACAAAGATCCCTGTCCCAATTACGGCGCCGATTCCTAAAAATGTTAAATCGAGTGCAGTTAATGTTCTAGCTAGCTGCTTTGGTGATTCAGTACTAAGCGCTTTTTTTCGTAATAATGACTTCACTTTGGACTCTCCCCCCGTTTTTTCATTTCCATAACTGCGACTATAGTATGAGCCCATTAAAAAAGAGTAAGTAAGGAAGTGGAGGTGCAGTTATGGTATGTAGTTTTTTAAAATTGCTGGATTAATCTTAATATAATTCAGAATATTTTGTCAAATAAAAATATGACAAATAAAATGCGGATCAATAGGGGAAACTACTTGCAGAAATGGACGGGGGTTAACGACCCACTGATTAAAGTTAAAGTAGGAGCAGATGCTATGTTATTTTATTTTGAACTTGTCGTCATTTTACTTTGTACGAAATTAGCTGGTGACATTAGTGTAAGACTTGGTCAGCCTTCTGTACTTGGTAAGTTAATTGTCGGTATTATTATCGGTCCGGCTGTACTTGGTATTATTAATAGTTCTGAACTGATTGATGAATTGAGTGAGATTGGTGTTTTGTTACTTATGTTTATGGCGGGACTTGAAACAGATTTAGAAGAGTTAAATCGGAATTTGAAATCGTCGTTTGCAGTAGCGGCCGGTGGAATTATTTTTCCTTTCATCGGTGGTTATGTAACAGGATTGCTGTTTGGATTAATACAATCCCATGCCATTTTTTTAGGGTTATTACTTTGCGCAACATCGGTTAGTATTACGGTGCAGACGCTACGTGATCTAGGAAAAATGAATACGAGAGAAAGTACAACAATTTTAGGTGCTGCCGTATTTGATGATGTCATTGTCGTTATTTTATTAGCATTTGTAATGAGTTTTTTAGGAACACAAGATGTGAATATAACACTGGTCATTGTAAAGAAAATTATTTTCTTTGTAAGTATTGTTTTTATTGCTTGGAAAGTCGTTCCTTGGATTATGAAAATGCTTGTCCCGCTTCGTGTAACAGAAGCGTTAATTAGTGCAGCTCTTATTATTTGCTTCTCTTTTTCTTATTACAGTGAAATGATGGGAATTGCAGGCATTATTGGAGCATTCGCAGCAGGAATTGCTATTTCTCAAACAGAGTATAAGCATGAAGTGGAACATAAAATTGAACCGATCGCTTATGCAATATTTGTTCCAGTATTCTTCGTAAGTATCGGAATGGAAATTACATTTCAAGGCATTGGAAGCCAGCTTTGGTTCATTATTATTATGACTCTCATTGCGATTTTCACAAAGTTAATCGGATCAGGTTTAGGAGCAAGGCTGACAGGGTTTAATCTCCAATCTTCTATTAGTATTGGCGCGGGGATGGTATCACGTGGTGAAGTAGCGCTTATCATCGCTGCAAATGGACTTACGGCGAATTTATTAGCGAAAGAAAATTTCACAGCGATTGTTATTGTTGTTATATTGACGACGATTATTACACCGCCACTTTTGAAGAAATATTTTGTATAGACGGGAAGGGCTTATCTGATGTAGGTAAGCTCTTTTTTATTCCCAAAAGCAATAGTCATATAGCATAAAGGGTTTGTAATTATGGTAAAATCTATGTATGTGATATGACAAGGAGAGGGAAGTGTGAAGATTACGAAGGAGAAGGTTATCGGTGTAATCGTACTTATTGCAGTATGTATACCATTTACTGCATGGAAAGAATCAAAAGTGAAAGATTTTCCGGTTTCTATTTTTTCGGAAGAAGCAGATGGTGAGTACGGTCAGAAGCTGAAATATACTGCTTTTTTACCTGATGTTGCGATTTGGATGAACGGTTGGGAAAAGAAGTGGACAGAAGGGGAAAGAACTGTTTATCAAAAAGGGAATCGCATTGTAAATGTGTTTCATCCTCCTGGCGATGATGGTTATTACCTTCTTGAAGCAAGAGAAAATAAGTGAACGCAACCGTAAGAAGTGGAGGTTAAATAGTGAAAGCTTCAACATTACTATTTAAAATTGAAAGTAATATGGATCAATTTTCACCAGCTGAGAAGAAGGTTGCCATGTACATAATGGAGAATGCAGAGATTGTACCGAATTTAACGACGAAAGAAGTGTCAACGAATGCAGGCGCAAGTGAAGCGAGTGTCGTTCGCTTTTGTAAATCGATTGGAATCGGAAGTTTTAAAGCATTTAAGATAGCACTCGTTCGTGAATTAACGATTGCTGATTATAATATTAACGATTTTTCAGTGATGAATACAGAAGATGGACCGTATGATTTATTTAATAAAGTTACTTATGTGAATAAAGCTGCAATTGAGGCGAGTGTTACTGCAATAGATAAGAGGGAACTTGAGAAAGCTGCAGATCTTATTGTAAATGCGAATAAAATTATATTTTACGGCGTAGGCGGATCAGCTACGCCAGCAATGGACGGGGCTTATAAATTTACGCGGCTCGGATTTACAGCGATGATGCTATCTGATTTTCATATGATGTTGCCGCTTGTGACAAATTTAAAAGAAGGCGATATATTTGTTGCGATTTCAACATCTGGTCGAACGAAAGATGTGCTTGAAATGGCGCAGTATGCAAAGAGACAAGGTGCAACTGTTATTGGAATTACGAAGTTAGATCAATCATCACCCCTATATAAAGAAGCGGATATTCGCCTTTGTATGCCAGATGTAGAACAAGATCATCGTATTGCGAGTATTGCTTCGAGAATGACACAATTGAATATGATCGATGCTTTATATGTTATTACTTTCAATCGAATTGGTAATAAAGTATTGGATCAATTTATGGAGACGCGAGAAGAAGCGTTGCGGTTACGGAAGTTAAAGTAGAAGAAAAGATGAGGAGACTCATCTTTTTTTTATCCCGTTAACGGGCAGTAAGCCCCCCACTTCAAAATTCAGCGGAAGCAAAGAAAGTTAGGTGGGGGATTAACTGCCCGTAAAAGCCCGAGTGGTGCGGGCTAATAATCAGTGGGGATGAACAAAACCCCCACTGATTAAAGTTTCACTTTATTATCTTTGACAAAAATATGTCATGTCTTGAAATTTTATTTCATAAAATAATAAAGAGTTATTGATTTTTAGTTTCTTAAAGTTATAATAAAAGTGTGAAATATAATTTCAAAGAGGGTGGCAATATGTTAGAAAATTTATCGACAGAACATCGTAATGAGAAAACAATGAATCTGGATGAAATGAGTATAAAAGAAGTGTTGCAAAGTATGAATGAAGAAGATCGAACTGTTGCGTTAGCAGTTGAAAAAGAGATAGAACAAATTGAAAAGGTTGTACAGACTGTTATTAAATCTTTTGAAGAAGAGGGACGCTTAATTTACATTGGTGCTGGTACAAGTGGTCGTTTAGGTATTCTAGATGCAGTGGAATGTCCGCCGACATTTGGCACGGATGATAAAATGGTGCAAGGGTTTATAGCAGGTGGATTGAAAGCGTTTACTAAAGCGGTGGAAGGTGCCGAAGATCGCGAAGAGTTAGGGGAAGAAGATTTAAAAAGTATTGGATTAAATGAGAAAGATACAGTGATTGGAATTGCTGCAAGTGGCAGAACTCCTTACGTAATTGGCGGCTTGAAATACGCACAGAGCGTAGGAGCGAGTACAGCGAGTATTTCTTGTAATAAAAATGCTGAAATAAGTAAATATGCAAAGTTAAATGTGGAAGTAGAGACAGGTGCAGAAATATTAACAGGATCAACGCGTTTAAAAGCTGGTACAGCACAAAAATTAGTGCTGAATATGATTTCAACAGCTTCGATGATTGGTGTAGGAAAAGTATATAAAAACTTAATGGTAGATGTTCAATCCACAAATGAAAAGTTAGTAGAACGGTCAAAACGAATTATTGTGGAAGCAACAGGCGCTAGTTATGAAGTAGCGACAGAGTATTATGAAAAGGCAGAACGTAACGTAAAAGCTGCAATTGTTATGGTGTTGTTGCAGTGTGAATATGGGGAAGCACTGGAGAAACTAAAATACGCTAAAGGGTTTGTGAAGAAAGCACTATAAAATAATAGGGAGGGGGATTCTATTATGAAGAAAGAAGAGAGAATGGCCAAGGAAATTTCGGAGCAACTTGGAGGAATAAAAAATATTCGTAGTATTGCTCATTGTATGACGAGACTACGATTAACGCTTCATGATGAAAGTAAAGTAAACATGGACCTTTTGAAAAAAGTTGAAGGCGTTATGGGTGTTATAGAAGATGAGACGCTTCAAGTTGTCGTTGGTCCAGGAACAGTAAATAAAGTAGCAGCTGAAATGGAAGGTTTGACAGGACTACGAATTGGTGAGGTAGCAGATCATCACCTTGAAGATATTGGGCAAGAGATGAAATCAGAGATTAAGAAGAAAAATAATACACCGGTGAAAAACTTTTTACGAAAAATAGGGAGTATTTTCATCCCATTAATTCCAGGTCTTGTTGCGTCAGGAATTATAAACGGGGTTGCTAACTTTGCGAAAAACGCTGGTGCTGATCCAAATGCAACGTGGTTACAAATGTTACTACTCATTGGCGGCGGTATCTTTACATTCCTAGGAATTTTAGTCGGCTGGAATACAGCGAAAGAGTTCGGCGGGACACCGGTTCTTGGGGCAATTGCTGGTATTTTAATTTTCAATCCGGCGATGGCAAACGTAAAATTGTTTGGTGAAGCATTAGTGCCTGGAAGAGGCGGATTGTTTGCAGTTATTTTTGCAGCATGGCTTATGGTTGTAGTGGAAAGACAAGTTCGAAAAGCAGTGCCGAATGCAGTTGATATAATCGTGACGCCACTCATTACTGTATTAGTTGTAAGTATCGTAACGATGTTAGCCATTCAGCCATTAGCAGGTTTCTTATCAGATGGTATTACGAGCGGAATTAATGCTATTTTAAATATTGGCGGAGCATTTGCTGGCGCAGTACTTGCGGGAACATTTTTACCTCTCGTTATGGTCGGATTGCATCACGGTTTAACACCAATTCATATGGAATTTATTAATCAAACACACGTAACACCTTTATTACCAGTACTCGCAATGGCTGGTGCTGGCCAAGTGGGCGCAGCAATTGCGATTTATGTGAAAACAAAAAACAAACGACTTCGTAACGTAATTAAAGGTGGATTGCCAGTTGGCTTTTTAGGAATTGGTGAGCCGTTATTATACGGGGTGACATTACTACTTGGGAAACCGTTTATTACTGCTTGTTTAGGAGCGGCTGTCGGTGGTGCATTCCAAGCAGTTATGCAAACAGCTTCTCTTGGAATTGGCGTATCAGGGCTATCTTTAATTCCATTAATTGCTGACAATAAATATTTACTATATTTCTTAGGTTTAGTAATTGCATATGCTTTCGGATTTATCTTTACGTACTTCTTCGGATTTAAAGAAGAAATGGCAGAAAACATATAGAGAAAGGGATTCCTTTCTCTTTTTCTATTAATAGAAAGGGAGATTTATATGATCGGAGTTTCCATTTATCTTTCAAAAGAACGAGTAGAGAAACAAGAAGAGTGGCTAAAAGTAGCAAAGGAAAATGGGTTTACATCTATTTTTACATCACTGCACATTCCAGAAGATGATCCAAATACGTATAAAGAGTTAATTCAAATATTAGGGAAACAAGCTCTTGCACATGAAATGGAGTTAATGGTTGATGTTTCTCCAAAATCGTTACACCATTTAGGGCTAACATATGAAAATGTGGAAGAACTATTGGACTGGGGCATTACCGGTTTAAGAATGGATTACGGCATTGCGCCAAAAGAAATTGCAAGCGTATCTCATAAGATGAAAGTAGCTTTAAATGCGAGTACGATTACAAATTCATTTTGGAAAGAATTACTTGCAGAACATATAAGAGTAGAGAATGTAGAAGCATGGCATAATTTTTACCCACGTCCAGAGACAGGACTAGCAAAGTCCTTCTTACAAAAACAAAATCAATATTTACAGAAGTGCGGAATAAAGACGATGGCATTTATTCCAGGAGATGCGGAAAAACGAGGTCCGTTATATGAAGGGCTACCAACGTTAGAAAAACATCGCAATATGCGCCCGCTTGAAGCGTACTTAGAACTTGTTCAAGATTGTGGTGTTGATAAAGTATTGATTGGAGATATAAGCGCAAGTTTGGAAAGTATGCAAGAAGTAGCTAGTGCAAGTAGAGGGATTATTCCATTGCGTTACAAATCATTTATAACTGATAAAGAAGTATTAAAAGTGGTAGAGCAAGTGCATACAAATAGACTAGATCCAGCTCGTGATGTTATTCGATCTGTAGAATCAAGGGAAGGAAATAGAGTGGTGTTACAGCCGATGCATACAATTGTAAGAAAGAAAGGTAGTATTACAATTGATAATGAATTGTACGGTAGATATGCAGGGGAGATGCAAGTTGCCACACATGATTTACTTGTAGATGAGAAAGTGAATGTTGTTGGAATGGTTGTGGAAGAGGACGTTTCTTTGCTGCCCTATATTGGCGCTGGAAAAATGTTTCAACTTTTTTTATGCGATAGAATAAAAGCTTGAATTAGCGCTATTTTGTAAGAAAACATTATCTGTAAAACGGATAATGTTTTTTGTTTTCTTTAAAAAAGTATTTGACGAATGAAATAAAATACCGTATTGTTTTGACTTGTAAATAAAAGTTCACCATAACAAAACAAAAAGGAGAGTTCAAAATGAATCAATATATTGGGAATTTAATTATTCGTATCGTGTTAGGAGTTACGTTCTTTGCACACGGTTTAGCAAAGTTTCAATCAGGTATCGATAATGTAGCAGGATGGTTTACAAGCATCGGTTTACCAGGTGGCCTTGCATACGGCGTAGCAACTGTAGAATTAGTTGGTGGTATGTTATTAATTATCGGTTTAGGTGTACGATATGTAGGATTGTTATTCGCTCTTATTTTAGCTGGAGCTATCGTAAAGGTAAATGGAGCAGCAGGTTTATTAGGAGATGGAAAGAATCCAGGATATGAATTAGATCTTGCATTATTATCAATGGGTGCGTATTTATTCGTAGTAAAAGCAGAAGGATATGTAGATCGTTTCTTAAAAGAGAAAGTAATGAAAACGAAGTAAATTTTATTTATAAATGTTGACTTGAAAAAGTATTGTAACTATAATGATTACAACAAATGGATTAAGAGTAAAACAATTTAAATATTTTTTTACACAAGATGTAACTATGTTAGTTACGTCTTGTGTAAAAATAAATAAACGGGAGGAAGTAATATGCCTAAATCAAATTTAGAAATTATTCAAAGCACGTATGAAGGATCAGCGTCTTCGAATGCAAAGCATTTAGCAGAAGCCTTCTCTGAAAAAGTGGAATGGACAGAGGCAGAAGGTTTCCCGTACGGCGGAACATATAAAGGCGTAGAAGCTATAATGGAAAATGTATTTAGCCGTTTAGGATCAGACTGGGATGATTATAAAGCAAGTGTAAATACATATCATGAAGTAAACGGAAAAGATGTAATTATTGCTGAAGGTATGTATTCTGGAGTTTATAAAGAAACAGGAAAATCATTTGAAGCAGAATTTGTTCATGTATGGCAACTTGAGAACGGAAAAATCGTGAAGTTTAAGCAATATGTAGATAGTCATATTGTTAGGGAAGCGATGAAGAGATAATGCTTTTTAAATGGATCGTAGGTATATGTATTACCATTATGGTAATCATCTCTTCTATAGTTGGCGGAAAGAAATTGCTTGCATATGTGGAAAAAGAAAATACAAATATTCAAATCGAGCGAGCGGCAAACGAAAAAGAGAAAAAAGCTGCAGAAGAAGCCCCGCAAATTAGTGAAGGTGAAATTATTTCTACTATGCATAAAATGGTGCACCAAAAGGTAAAATCCTCTGAAAAATGGGGATTTGTAGAAATGACAAAAAAGGAAATTTCTAATGTAAAAAGGGATATTGAAAATAGTACAGGTTTTCAATATAAAATGAAGTTACTTTCTATTATAAATAGATGGGAAAAAAGGAGATTTTTCTCAAACTGTTGAGGATCATAACTTTTTATGGAGCCTTCAAGGTGGAGATACTGGTAAGGCGACGGAACGTTTATCGCCAGAAGAGGAAAAGCAGTATATAAAAGAAATGAAGAATAAATAAAAACATCGCCAACCCAGATGACGATGTTTTTTCATTAAGAATGTTTTCGCATTAAAGCTCTAGTTGGCTGAACAGCGACAGTTTTGAAATGAGAAAATAAATAACATCCTGTTACAACGACAATTGTTCCTAAAATTTGTATCCACGTTAATTCTTCTCCGAGAAATATGAATGCTAAAATGGCTGTGAAAATTGGATTGAAGTTTAGAAAAATACCTGATGTAGTTGCGCCTAATTTTTGTACGCCAATATTCCAAAATACCATACAAAGAACTGTCGAAATAAGCCCAGTATATAAAAGTGATGTGATGAAAGAAGTATTTATATTTGAAACAGTGAAGCTACCTATGTTAAACGGTAGTAATAAAATAACGCCGAAAATACCAGAGTACAACGTTGCCATAAGTGGTGTAGTTGTTTTTGTTGCCCATTTACTACAAACAGAATAGATTCCCCAAATACAAACTGCTGCAATCATCCATAAATCACCGCTATTAAAATGTAGTGAAAATAAAAGCGAGAAATCACCTTTTAATAGGACGAGGATAACCCCGAAGAATGAAAGAATCATGGATAGAATTTGAAGTGTATTTACTTTTTCTTTTAGAAATAATACTGAAAATAATGCGATTGAAATTGCATTCAATGTAGAGATAAGACCTACATTCGTAGCGGATGTTTTTTCTAATGCTAAAAATTGAAAGATGTTAAAAAGAGCGACTCCTGAAATTCCCATCAATATTAACGGAAGTATTGCGGTACGTGGTGGAAGGATTTTCTTTTCTTTAAACCATACCATTGGTAATAAACAAACAATCGCAATCATCCACCTTAAATTTGTCAGTGTCATCGGTGATGCATGATTGACGAGTGATTTTCCAACGACGAAATTTCCTCCCCATAATAAGCTCGTTAGTAATAGTAAAAAGACGTAAAAATAAGGCATGCTAAAATCCCCTCGTATATTAATATTTAAGCCCTATCTCAGGCTTAGTTTTACTCTCTAATAAGAGTCCAGTAATAAAGAAAATACTTGGACGTCTCAAGATATTTCTAGATAATGG